>QWPO01000119.1 GCA_003669255.1 Planctomycetota bacterium
AGGGCCGAGACGAACGTCCAGCGAGAGGGCGTGGGTAGCCCCGAGCCGCCGCGGGATACTTGTGCAGGTTGCCAACCTGCACCTACGTGGGCAGCCCAAAGCCAGGCCAGACGTGGGTCGACCCGTCCTGCATCTCCCGTGCCGAACAGGATTGCCCTCCAGGCCTTCGCTCGCTCGATGCTTTCTCCGCTTCGCCATCCTGGCTTCGCGGAGAAAGCAACGCCGGCTCCTGGGCAGCCCCTCGCAGCCCTCCCCCGTAGCACAGGTTTTCAACCTGTGTGTGTTCTAGGTTCGCATCATCCCTCGCACGTGTCTCCGGCCGGCTGCGGGACGGTACGAGTTGGCTCGCCAGCCCCGCCCCAATTCCTCTGCCTCACGCCGCGCGGCGGCGGGGGAACCACTCGGGCGAGAGCATCAGCATCGCCACGCGGTTTTCGAGGTTGGGTCGGAAAACCACCAGCAGCAGCACCGGGAGATACCAGGCCATGAACAGGCCGCCGTTGTGGGCTTTCCAGAACTGGCTGCCGAGGAGCACGGCCGCCGTGCAGCTCATCAGCGTGCCGAGGTTCTTGGGGGCTGGCCAGATCGCGAGTGTCGCCATCATCGCCACGAAGGCCGCGAGCACCGGTAGCCGGTAGACGGCGTCCTGCGAAGGCAATGCCCAGAAGCCCTCCAGGGAAACTTCGTTGGGGAAGATCCAGCCGAACATCTGCCGAAGCTGGCCCAGGAAGACCGTGGCGTCGGGCGAGGTGAACCAGAGGGCCACGACAAGCGTCGCCAGCGAGGCGGCCACGCCCGCCGCGAAGCGACGCACCCCCCGCTCCCAGTAGAAACTGCACCAGAGCGGCAAGAGGAAAACGGGATAATAGATCGTGCCCATCGCGAGGCCCACGAGCACGCCGGCGAGGAAGGGGCGACGGTAGGCGGCGATCGCCCAGAGCACGAGGGCTCCGGGCAGGACGTGATCGACACGGCCCGTCATGGTGGCGGTGTAGGGGAGGAGCAGATAAAGCACGGCGGCGGCGATGCCCAGGCGGGTGTTCTCGAAGTGCCGCCAGCCAATCACCACCATGCCGATGACGATCGCGAGCTGTGAGACGATCGCCATGATCCGAGCCGTCGTCTCGTGAACGGCGCGGCGGCTTGAGTCGCCCGGCTCCGGCGGGGCGTCGGCTCCGTCTGGGGCGAAAAAGATCCGCTGGGTCGAGATCTGCGGAAGCACAAAGAGAAGCGGATAGCCGGGGCCGAGGCGGGCCAGTTGGTCGGCATCGACCTCCGCATCGCGGGCCTCGAGGCGATCCGCGGCGGCGGCTCCAGCCATGTCATCCCGCTGCGGCCGGGTCGTGATCACGTTGGCCAGCAGGAAGACCAGCAGCGACACGCCCAGGAACACCAGGCCTCCCGTGGTCAGGTTTGGCTCCAGCATCGGGCGGCGGACCATCATCGAGTCGCAGAGCATCCTCGCGAGGAACCAGCCCGTGACGACGAAGATCCAGACGAACCCCAACTGCTGGTCGGCGACGTTCGCTTTATAACCGCCGTATTCGACCGCCAGGATGCCCGGAGCGAGGAGGATCAGCCCGAGCAGGTCGAGGTTTCGGATGCTCCACAGCCGGTTGAACTTGAAGAACAGCGCGATCGAAAGGAGCGAGGCGAAGTAGAACCACGTCGTCGGATTGACCCGGTGGTAGTGGAAGAGAATGTCGCTCATGCCGCCCTGATGCCGGTGGTCGATCCGCCGCAATCCCTTAGCCTATGCCGCGGGCGGACCGTTGGAAACCCGGCCATCTACGGCCAAAACGACCAGATCAGCGGTGCCAGGGCGACCGTGACGGCCATCACAAGCAGGTTGAGCGGGCCGCCGAACCGCATGTAGTCGCTGAACTTGTACCCACCGGGGCCATAGATCATCAGGTTGGTCTGATAGCCCATCGGCGTGGCGAATCCGCAGCTCGCCGCGACCGTGATCGCCATCACGAAGGGCATCGGGTTGACGCCGAGGTCGGCGGCGGTCTGCCAGGCGATCGGGAAGGTGAGCACGGCGGCGGCGTTGTTGCTCATCAGTTCCGTAAACAGCATGGTCACGAGGTAGAGCGCGGCGAGCACCACGTAGGGGTTGTTGCCGGCTGCAGCGATCGTGGAGTGGGCGACCATCTCGGCGAGACCCGTCTTTTCCATGGCCCGGGCGAGGCCGAAGCTCGCGGCGATCAGAAGCAGCGACTCCCACTCGATCGACCGCCGCGCCTCCGTGGAAGAGATGCACCGCAGCCCGACGACCGCAGCGGCCGCCACCAGGGCCGCCGCCACCATCGGCACCAGCTCCAGGGCGGCGGCCAGCACCATCGCGGCCAGCACGGTGCAGGCGATCCAGGCCTTGTCGTGCCGCGGCGGGGTGGAGCCCGTCACCTCGCTGACCAGGTAGAAGTGGCGGTTTGACCGCTGCCGGTCGATGAACGCCTGGCCCGCTTCCACCAGCAGCGTGTCGCCCGGCTGGAGCACGATGTCACCGATCTTCATCTGCAGCCGTTCGCCGTCGCGGGCCACCGCGATCACCACCGCGCCGTAGGTGGAACGGAACTGGCCCTCGCGGATCGTGCGGCCCACCAGCGGGCACGACGGGGAGACGACCGCCTCCACGAGCACCCGCTCGCTCCGCGGGTCGTCGAGTTTGAACACCTGGTCGGTGGCGGGCCGCAGGCCGCGAATCTTCTGCAGTTCGACCACGGAGTCGAGCACGCCCACGAACACGAGCCGGTCACCCGCCTGGAGCCGCTCGGTCGGAGCGACGGCGGCAATCACGCGGCCGCCACGGTCGATCTCCATGAGGAACAGGCCGTGCAGGTGCCGCAGCCCCGCCGCCTCGATCGTGCGGCCCACCAGCGGGCTGCCCTGATCGACCACCATCTCCAGGCTGTACTGCCGCGGGTCGTCGCTGGTGCTCATCGGCGGCCGCCGATCTTTGAGCAGGAAGCGGCTCGCGACGATGAGGTAGACGAGCCCGATGGCGAACAGCGGCACGCCCAGCCAGGTGATGTCGAACATGCCGAGCGGCTGGCCCCGCTTCGCCGCAACCAGGCCGCTGACGACGACGTTGGTGCTCGTGCCGATCAGAGTGCAGAGGCCGCCGAGCACGACCGCGGCGTTCATCGGCATCAGCAGCTTGGAGATGCTGAAGCGGTTCTTCTTGGCCCAGTCGCGGATCGCCGGAACCATCAGCGCCACCACGGGCGTGTTGTTGGTGAACGCGGAGATCACGCCCGGTGCGATCATCGTGCGGACCTGCGCAGTAGCCAGCGACTTCGGCCTGCCGAGCGTCCGGTCCACGAGCGACGCCAGGGCGCCGGTGCGCTCGACGGCCGCCGCTACGATGAACAGCGCCGCGACCGTCACCATGCCCTCGTTGCTCATCCCTTTGAGGGCCTCGTCGGGCGTGATCACCCCGGCGGCCAGCAGGAGCACCACCCCGCCGATCATCACCATGTCGGGAGCCCGCTGCACAAAGAGCAGCGCGGCGAGCGTGACGGCCACCACCGCGGCGGTCAGTACCGCCTGCCAGTGGCCGGCCAGCGGTCCGAGCAGTGCCTCCAGGCTCATCGCGAATCTCCGTGCCCGGCCGAACGGGGCGGGCTGGAGAGCACTTTCACGCGGCCGCCGCGGCGACGCAAGGGCAAACCCGGCCGGCGAACCGGCGACCCCAAAACCCCGGCATGGTTGTGGCCGCCCACCTGCCGGCTTGGTAGCCTCGGAGCCCTTTGGAGCCGGTTTCCACGCGGTACGCCCAAGGAGCGATTTCGATGAGCGACATGATCAACGATCTGCTGGACGGGAACTCCAAGTTCGTGTCTGGCGAGTTTCTGCCCAACGAGAACTACTACCACGCGATCGCCGCCAAGTAGCGGCCGAAGGTGCTCTGGATCGGCTGCTCCGATTCCCGCGTCAGCGAGCACCAGATGACGGGGTCGAAGCCGGGCACGATGTTCGTGCATCGCCACGGGTGCCAAGGAGGCGGCCAACCGGAGCGCCAAGGAGAAGAAGCTCTCGCGGGATGAGAAACTCGCCGTGCTCACCGAGGAAAACGTCAAACTGCAGATCAAGCACCTCAAGAGCCTGGCGCTGATCCGCAACATGCACGCCAAGGGGTCGCTCCCCCGGATCCACGGCTGGCTCTACCGCGTCGAGACCGGCACGATCGACGTCCTGATCGACGGCCGCGACGATGGGCCGGCGAAGCAGTCTTCCAAGAAGAAGCCGGCAGCGAAGCGACGGAAATAGCGCTCGCCGGGCCGTGCGATGAGGCACGCGGCTGGTTCGCTTGTCTCGGCAGGCGAAGCGGCCGATACTAGAAGAGCGGGGTTACCAGGAGCGGTTGTTCCGTTCCCTGGCCCTGCTTTCTGGAGGTTTGATCATGAAGCGTTTTGCCATGCTCGTGGTGGCTGTCGCGGTTGTTGGGATGGGTGTCTCATTCGCCCAGCAACCCGTTCAGCCCGTGCAGCCGCGTCCGCAGACCACGCGTTCGTATCGCAGTTATTCGGTCAACCCCTCAAGCCGCGGCAACTCAGTCCAGCGGACGCGGGAGTCGAATAACGCCACCTGGCGGAATGGTGCTGCCAAGCCGCAGGGCCAGTATCACAGCGGCCGTTGATCACCTGAAGTGTCAGTCGACGAAGCAGACGCCATCGCGTGTCAGACGCGGTGGCGTTTCGCGTTTCCCGGTGGTCGTCCCCTCGTAGCACAGGCTGGCAGCCTGTGTGTCCCCAGTAGCACAGGTTTTCAACCTGTGTGCCAAGTAGCACAGGTTTTTAACCTGTGTGCTTCGCTGGTTTGCCTTCGGCTCGGGGCTACCCATGCCCATCGCCGGACGCTCGTTGCGGGCATCCTGCCCTTCACTCGCTCGATGCTTTCTCCGCTTCGCCATCCTGGCTGCGCGGAGAAAGCAACGCCGGCTCACGGGCACGGGCAGCCCCTCGCGGCCTCTCGTAGCACAGGCTGGCAGCCTGTGTGTCCCCAGTAAGACAGGTTTTCAACCTGTGTGTCTTCCTGGCCGTCCCCACGCCTCACGGCGTTGGGCTTGTACGGCAGTTGTACAAGCCGACCGGCCGTAAGGCCGCGGGCTTCCCCGCACGTTGGAGTTCGCGGTTAAGTCGACCAGCCGCGACGTTCACGGGCGTCCTGTGTCAGTCGACGCCGATATCGGTTTCGGCCGGCTGCGAGAGCCACGCGCGTTCGAGGGCTGCAACCGTCGAGAAGCCGTAGTGCCGCTCAAGGGCGGCCCCCTCGCCGATCGCCGCGGCGTCGTCGAGAAATGAGAGCAGCGTGGCCGCGCCCCGCTGGTCGATGAGCCAGCGGACGAGCGCCGCGCTCTGACCATAAAAGACCCGCTGCCGATGCGGTTCGCGCGGATACTCCTCCATCGCAAGCAGATGCGAGGCCGACCAGGTCATGCCCGCCCGTCGAGCTGCCGCGAAATCGCGGGCGTGGCCGGCCTGTTTCGCTTCGTCGTCGAAGAGGACTGCCAGGCCTTCGTCGGCCCATCGCGGCGGCGGCGCAGTGGTGAAGTGGTCGGCGAGGATCACGTGCACCAGTTCGTGGGCCAGCGCGTCGGGCACCGCCGCGGGGTCGTCGTCCATCAGGTCGATCCGCCGGACGCAGATACCAGCTTCGGCAAACTCAATGGCCGTGGCCCCACGGGCGCCATCTGGCGGCCCGCCGACAGCCTCGGCGAACGACTCTTCCGTCGCATGAAGATGGATCTCGCAGCGGACGGTCCAAGGAGAAGGCGCTGAAGCCCCGAGGAGCGTTTCGAAGGCACGCTCGCGAACCTGTTCGGCATGCCGCACGATGGCCTCGGCCCGCGTGGAAGACGTGCCGTGCACGTCAAAGTTGGCGGTGGCGACGCGGCCTTGAAGGATCACTGCCGCACAGAGAACTGCCACCGCAACCCCGATCCGACGGCACGACGAACGAACGCTCGTTTTCCGGACCGGCTGGAGAAAGAGGATGCGATGCACGGCTGCGGTTCCTCGGGCGACGGAAGAACCGGATATGCAGATACCGTGCCAATCGATGAGTGGTCGGCTGGATTGGGGAAAAACATTGGCCTACACCGCGGTTTTTTGCCGCCGCCGTCGTCGGGCCAGCCGCCCTGACCACAGTCCGGTGCGCAGGTCGCTGGCATCGACTGCACACGCGGGAGGCATAGGATGACTGCGTGCCGGAGCCCCCATGCGCCTGTTTCCATCGGACCGCTACCCGCTACCGCTGCCCGAGGGGCATCGCTTTCCGGCATCGAAATACAGCCTGCTTCGCCGCCGGCTCGAGGCCCCTGCGGCGGCGGGGGCGGCGCTTGAGTTCGTGGAGCCGCATGCCGCCACCGACGAGGAACTGCTCCGAGTGCACGACCGCGGCTACGTCGGCCGGGTCTTTTCAGGCACGCTCACAAGGGATGAGCAGCGACGGATCGGCTTTCCGTGGAGCGAGCAGCTCGTCGAGCGGTCGCTGCGGAGCACGGGTGCCGCCATCGATGCGGCCGCGGCGGCGGTCGAGGATGGCATCGCTGCGAGCCTGGCGGGAGGCACGCATCACGCCGGCACGTCGTGGGGCGAGGGCTTCTGCGTGTTCAACGACACTGCCGTCGCCGCGCGGGAGATGCAGGCCCGCGGCGCCGCGCGGCAGGTGCTGATCCTCGACTGCGATGTCCATCAGGGCAACGGCACGGCGGAGATCTTTGCCGCGGATCCGACCGTGTTCACGATGTCGATCCACGGCGCCCGAAATTTCCCGCTCCGGAAACATCCGAGTTCGCTCGACGTGCCGCTCGACGACGGCACGGACGACGACGCCTATCTCGCGGCGCTGGCTCCGGCGGTGGCCGAGTCGTTCGACCGCGGTCGCCCCGACCTCGTCTTCTACATCGCCGGCGCCGACCCCTACGAGCACGACCGGCTTGGTCGCCTGCGGCTCACCAAGCAGGGGCTCTTCGACCGTGACCGAATGGTGCTCGATGCGGCGCGGGCCGCGGGGGTGCCGCTGGCGATCGTGTTGGGCGGCGGCTACTCCGCCGATCTCGATGCGATCGTCGACATCCACGCCGCCACGATGCTCATGGCGGCGGGCGGCTGACTCCTGGCCAGCGTGCTCACTCGTCGTCGTCGGCAGCGTCTTGAGCCGTAGTCTTGCCGCGATTGTCGAGGCTCCACGGACCGGTGCCGTTGGCGACCAGGAAGAGCATCGTGCCCATGAGCGCGAGGTTCTTCATGAACGCGATCAGCTCGCCCTGCATGGTGGCCGGAGGCGTGTCGGGAGGCAGTTTCCAGAAGTCGTGGAAGTAGTAGGTCGCGGCGCCGAGGAAGCAAAGCAGGAGGAAGGCCCCGAACCGCCCCTTGTAGCCGAGCACGATCGAGAGGCTGCCGATGATCAGAAAGGCGATCGCGCCGCCGAGGAGGATCGTGGGCGACGGCACACCCTCCGCCGCCATCTTCTCCACGGTGCCGCTAAAGTTCATGATCTTTCCGGCGACCGCGCTGAGCAGAAAGATCGTGGCGATCATCAGCCGGGCCAGCAGCGACAGCAGTCCGCGGAACGCGTTCATGGCATCTCTCCGATATCGGGGCGACGGCATGAGTCAGCCGTGCCAGAAACCTATCACGGACCGCAGCCCGTGGAGAAGGGGAATCCTGGCCCGGCAAGCCCAAGCGACGAACGTCAGTCGGGAGCCGCGACGATGCGATCGCGTCCGGCCCGCTTGGCGGCGTAGAGCGCCCGGTCGGCCCGGGCGATCAGTTCATCCGGAGTGAGGTCGCGCGTCGGCATGGCCGTCGCCGTGCCGATCGACACCGTGACCCTGCCGGTCGGCGCCGCCGCGTGCGGCAGCGCCACGTCGTGGACCGCCTCCTGCACCCGGCGGGCGACGTTGCCACCGTGAGAAGCATCGCTGTCGGGCAGGAGCATGAGAAACTCCTCGCCCCCCCAGCGGCAGACGATGCCGCCGGGCACGTCGCAGGTGGCCGCGAGGGTCGCGGCGATGGTCTTCAGGCAGGCGTCTCCGGCGGGGTGACCAGAGGCGTCGTTGAACGCTTTGAAGTGGTCGACATCGATCACGAGCACCGTGACCGGCGTTTGGTCTCGCATCCATCGGCTCCAGCCCCCTTGGATCACCTCGTCGAGCCGGCGGCGATTGGACAGGCCCGTGAGCGGATCGGTGAACGCGAGTTCCCGCCACGATGGTCCGGCTGCGGGCGTGTGTTCGGATCCGCCTGAGGCGGAGGGAGCGGTCATCGGATTATTCCGGCGGCCGGATCGTCGCGGGAGCAGGGAACCGCACGCGAGGTGTGCCTGGCTGAGCGTCGCGAGTATAAACGGCGGCGCGACTGGCCACGGATGATCGTCTGGCCGGCGCGACAGTCGATCCAGGTGAGGTGAGGCATGACCACGATCCGTCCCGGCCGCTACCGCCACTACAAGGGCAACGAATACACCGTGCTCGGTGTGGCTCGGCACAGCGAGACGCTCGACGAACTCGTCGTCTACCGCCAGGAATATGGCGATCACGGCCTCTGGGTGCGGCCGGCGGCGATGTTTCTGGAGACGGTCGACATCGAGGGCAAGCAGGTGCCCCGCTTCCGTCTGATCGAGGACGTCTGACATTGGTCGCGTCGCGCTCAGGGCTGCCCATGCCCATCGCCGGACGCTCGTTGCGGGCATCCTGCCCTTCACTCGCTCGATGCTTTCTCCGCTTCGCCATCCTGGCTGCGCGGAGAAAGCAACGCCGGCTCCCGGGCACGGGCAGCCCCTCGCTGCCCTCCCTGTCCCCCGTAGCACAGGTTTTCAACCTGTGTCTCTTACGTAGCACAGGTTGGCAACCTGTGCCCATCAGCTTCGCATCGCCCTCAGGCTTACCCACACCCCTCGCCCCCACCGCGGCTACGCCGCCTCGGGAAGTGGCGGCTGGTCGGTTGCCGCGGGCAGGTCGAGCGGCAGCCGCGAACTCGCGAGCGTGCCCGGCAGTGCGGCCCGCTCCCGCGCGTAAAACTCACGGAGCCGGCGCGAGTCGATCCCGAGTTCCCGTCGCACGGCCCCGAGCGGACGGTCGAGCATGTCGTCGCGGAGTACGCAGTGTAGGTCCTTCACGTCGAGTTCCCGGCCCGCTTCGAGACCGAGGTCGTAGGCTGCCAGCATCCGCTGCGAGATCCGGTAGGGCTCCGGATAGAGCCGCGACACCACGAATCCAAACCACGCCCGCTCCGCCGATGACACCGCCTTCGTGCTTCCCATCGTGAAGCCGATCACGAAGGCTTCATCCTGGTCGAGCAGTCCGCGGCCGAGGAGCACGTGGATCATGTCGTGGTCTTTGAGATGGATGGCGCCGTGGAGCCGCAGCCAACCCGCGGGATTCTCGAACAGCCGCACGATCCAAGGGATCGCGGTGGCGGGCGCCGCCGGCAGTTCGGCGAGCACCTCGCGGAGCGTGCGAGCGTCGTTGTCGAGCCCCGGAAACCACTCCCACCAGTCGCTGGTTCGCGTGTCGCTCGTCTTGGTGGAGCCCGCGGGCAGTTCAAGCGCGGCCTGGGCGTCGAACCGCGTGAGCACGCCCTCGCGGTCGGGGGCATGGGCCGCGAGGATCGCCAGGCCTGCGCCGAAGCGGTGCAGTTCGTGGGCCACGAGTCCCCGGACCGCACCGACCGTCTCTGGCGGCAGAGTCGCAGCGGCGGTGAGTCGTTCGATGCCGCGGACGATCCGCTCGGTCGAGGCTTCAACGTCGCGGCCGCCTGGTGTGAGCAGCCGCGGCTGCAGAAACCCGCCCGCGGCGAGCCCTCGGGCCACGGCCACCGCCACGGCCGTGGGCTCGTCGTGGGCCGTGGCATGGCCGGTCGTGTATCGAGGCCGCGCTGGGTCGAGAGCCCGCACCAGTACCGTGGCCGCACAGGCCCGGCCGTCATCTCTCGGCCGCACCACATCGCACGCCGCGATCGCGAAGGGAACCATCGAGAGCGATTGCAAGGCGGCGGCGACGGCTGCCGCAAGATCGTCGCCGGTGCCGATGAAGGGCTCGATCCCGCCTCGCGGCCCACGGATCGGGATCGTGACGTGCGCCTCCGGCTGTACCGTCCACGTGTCGTAGACGAGCACCGCCCGCCCGAGGGCGATTCGCCCCACGGGTATCAACGTCTCGGAATGGTCGCGACGCGTCATGACGACACCCGCGCAATCCTATTCAGCAGCCTCCCCGTCGGGTCCGGCATCCGTCCAGACGAGCCGCGCCTCGCCTCCCCGGCTACCGGACACGATGGCGTACTGCTCGAACTCCCGGGCGATGCTCACGGCGTCGGCCTCGGAGATCCCGAGCACCAGCAGGCTTGGCTCCGGCGGCCAGTCGCCGTCGTCTGCCTGGCCTTCGCCCTGAAAACAGTTGAGGCCGCGTCCGCGAACGACCATCTCGAGCCGCATCATCCGCTCGGCGTTAGCGTCTTCGTCGAGTGGTGCCGATCGCGGATTACACGCCGTGATAAACGCCCAGTCGGTCGCCCGCGATTCGGCGAGCAACAGGTCGAGCGGCATGCACCGCGCCCCGCAGCGGATCGAGATCGGTTCCCGGCCCGGCACGATCACCGAGTACGACGTGGACCGATAGGCAGATTCGAGCTCTGGATCGAGCATGTGCCACCGGGTGAATAAGGTGACAGCAGGCGGCAGGGAGACGAGAGTCTCCGAGCGGATAGTCTAAAAAACACGGGGTGCTCTTCAACCCTCTCGTCCCAAACAGCAGAGGTTCGCGGGCGGCCGAAGCCGCGGCCTGACAGCGTGCCGTACGCCTTACGGCGTGACGCTTCCTCGTAGCCGCAGGTTGGTAACCTGCGGTGCATCCGCCCCATCGCGTTCTGAGTTCGCTATCAGGAAGCCCAACCGCGTCAGCGATGGGGCCTGGCGAGGCTCCGATGGGTGGGGCAAATCGCCCCACCCCGCTCTTAGGAAGTGGGGCGAATCGCTTCACTCCCTGGGGCGAATCGCTCCACCCCCCCAGCCTCAACTGGAGCGAATCGCTCCAGCGCCGCGGCACTTCTTCCCGATTCGTGCGCGAATTTCCCGGTTCGTGCGCGCTTCGGGGTTTGGCACGGGACTTGCATATGTCTCGCAGCATGAGCCGAGCCGCGAGGTCGGTTGCCACGAGCCACAAGGGCCACGAGGGCGACCGTTCGCGGGCGGCTACTCCGTACCCGTCTGCGCGGTTTTTCGTTTGCTTTCCAACTCGTTTTCGATCCCACCAAAGGAGATTCTCTCATGAAGAGGTTTTTGAGTTCGTGCGCCCGTCTGCCCCGCGTTGTCATTTCCATCGGGGTGGCAGCGCTGCTGGCCTCACTCGCCGTTCCTGCCCGCGCCGTCACAATCGATATGGTGACGGTGGGAAACCCGGGCAACGCCAATGACACGACGAACTACGGTGGCGTGAACTACTCGTACCAGATCGGAAAGTACGACGTGACTATCGGCCAGTACACCGATTTTCTGAATGCCGTGGCCACGACCGACACCTACTCGCTCTACAACACGAGCATGGCAACCGACCTCAACGTGGCGGGCATTGCACGGGCGGGCTCATCGGGTTCATACACGTACAGCGTGATCAACAACGGCGGCGACAGCAGCAACCGTCCGATCACGTACGTGAGTTGGTGGGATTCTGCCCGGTTTTCGAACTGGATGGCGAACGGCCAGCCGACGGGAGCGCAAAGCAGCACGACGACCGAGAATGGTGCCTACAACGTGAACGGGGCGACCAGCGGCAATGCACCGGCCAAGAACGTGACGAACCCGAACACGAGTGCTGCTCCGACGCTCTTCATCCCGAATGAGAATGAGTGGTACAAGGCGGCGTATTTCGATCCGACGCTCAACTCGGGCTCTGGCGGGTACTACGCCTACGCTACGCAGAGCAACACGGCTCCGGGCAACATCGTCGGGAGCGGGACGAATCAGGCGAACTACAAAAACGGTTTGTTTTCCGTGACGCAGGCGTCTAGTTACTCCGCGAGCCAGAACTACCTGACGGATGTCGGGGCGTTCACGAACAGTGCGAGTTTCTACGGCACGTTCGACCAGAGCGGCATCGTGTTTCAGTGGAATGATCTGGATGGCACTTCCGGCTCGTCTCGTGGACTGCGGGGCGGCGACTGGAACCTCCCCGCGTCCTTCTTGTTGTCCTCCACCGGGTTCTCGCGCACCCCGTCGGACGAGGACCGCAACATCGGTTTTCGTCTCGCAAGTCCGGTGGCCGTGCCCGAGCCCTCCACCTATTGCATGGCCCTCGCCGGTCTGGCCTGCGGCGGCTACACGATGTTCCGCCGTCGCCGCGCTCGCTGACCTGAGCCCCTCGCGGCACTCTTGATCTCACGCTGGGCAGGGCATCGCAAGGTGCTCTGCCCAGTGGTGTTTCTGGGTGGGGCCGATGAGGCCGAGCGAAGCTGAGCGAAACTGTGACAGCCACCAAATCTGGGTCAGTCGGTGATTCCATTCGGCAGTCTCGGGCTCATGGCGGATCGGGAAGGCACACAGGTTGAAAACCTGTGCTACGAGGATCGGGAGGCACACAGGTTGAAAACCTGTGCTACGAGGATCGGGAAGGCACACAGGTTGCCAACCTGTGCTACGAGAACCGGGAAGGCACACAGGTTGAAAACCTGTGCTACGAGCGGGATTCAGAAAGTCACACAGGTTGAAAACCTGTGCTACTTGAGAACCTGTGCTACGAGGAGGCCCGAGCACCGTCACCGGAGGCCTGCGGCCTGCCACGGTGAAAACCAACACACTTCCGACCCAAAAAATACTCCCGACTGGGATCGAACCAGTAACCTTCAACTTCGGAGGCTGACGCTCTATCCAATTGAGCTACGGGAGCAACGAACCTGAGGAAGTCTAGCAGCAGCCCCACGGCCGAGAAAGCAGCTGCGTTTCGCGGGCTGCACCACGACAGACGGCCCGCCGGCTGCGATCACGCCGACCGCTTGAGTTCCCGGGTCGGCTGGTCGATGTGCGGCCGCGACACGTCGTGCGGCTCGTCGATCCGGTAGGTACGTGCCGACGAGTCGCCCTCCGCCTCGCGGATCGCGGCCTCGCGCATCAAGGCCCGGAGTTGGCGGGTGCGGCCAAAGCACGAGCCAAACTGCACCAGCGCCGCAAGCCGGCCCGCGAGCATCGCGAAGGTGCCCACTGGCGCGGTCAGCGCCGCATGCCGCAGCACCTCGCCGCCATGGGCGAGGAGCGCGGGCACGGCCCGCTCGCACGACAGCGAACGCCAGAAGAGCCGCTCCGCGTGCAGGCCCGCCAGGAATGGCGATCGCCGCTGCTGCGGAGGTCCGCTGACGACCCGCGAGTCGGGCTCGAGCACCACGTCGGCCTTCGAGGCCGTGAGTCCGGCCGCTAGGTCGGCCGCTGCGAGCGCGTCGCCGCAGGCGGTCGAGAGACCGATCTCGCGAATCACGTCGGCTCGCCAGAAGCCTGCTTCGAGCAGCGGCGCCGAGGGCAGGGCGCCCGTCACGATGCCGCCGGCCTTCCGCCGCGGCACGACGGTTGCGCTTCGCCCGCCAGCCGTCCGGCGGATGCCGGCCGAAACCGGTTGCTCGTGGTCGGCCTCAGACACTGCCAGAGGCACCACGGCCGCCACGTGCGACTGCGCGAAGTGCCTGATCGCCGCGTCGGTCCAGCCGCTGGTCGCCTGCCAGCCTGCGGCGAGGATGTGGATCACGTCGCCGCGCGCCGCGGCGATGCCAGCGGTCACGCAGCCGACGAGGCCGGAGCCCTTCGCCGCGTCGACGAAGGTCACCTCCTCGCGGATGTTCCACGGGTCGTCGTAGGGAGAGCCCAGCGCAACCACGATCTCGCTGTTGTCGGGACGGTGTTCGAGGACGCTGATGAGCGTCTCTTCAAGGCCCGACACATCGGTCGCCGGGACCACCACCGAGAGTCGACGCGCACCGCCGCTCTGACGCTGTATCGCCATGATCCCCCGCTCCGTTCCCCTACCGTCCGCGCGGACGATCCCCCCGGATCGGCCGCGATACTCACTGTCTCCCGCACGTCAGCCCGCCTCGATCAGGCGGCGACCCGCTGGGGCTGCAGTTCCGTGAACAGGTTCACCGTGTGCAGCATTTCGCCGTCGGCGTCGTAGAACTGGAGGACGCCCACATCGATCATCCACATGGCGAACATCTCCGCCACGCGATAGCACCGGGCCACGCAGCGACCGCGGTCGATGCGGATGTTTTCCTGCAGATCCTCGACGTCGACGCCATCGGCCCCGAGTTTGAGGAAGTGGCGAGAAACCAGGCCACGGACATCCGCGGCATTCATGTGCAGACGCATGGAAGGCAACCTCCTGTTGCGGGCTGTCGGATCGACCTCCTGTCGATCGGGCCGGGAAACCTAACGCGACGTTGCCGCCGACGATAGGCTGGTTTGCCGCCGGGAGGTCCCGGACGGCCTCTCGGCCCGCCACCACGTTTAGGATCGACCGCTTAGGCTTCCCGCGATCACCCCCGAAATCGATCGCTTCCCATTCCGCACGTCCGTCGTGGTCAGCCCATTCTGCCCGCTTGCCGCAGCCCGCGCCGTCGCTAGGGCAGCCGGTGCGTCCAGGCGATGTCGCGATACCGATCCCGCACGAGTTCCGCGACGCGATCCTGCGGCCAGTCGTGCCGCTGCTCCACGACTGCAAACGCCTCGCGCACCGCCGCCTCGAGCGGCCCGCGGCCCAGGCCGAGGTTGGCGAGGAACGAGCCGTGGTCGCGGCCAGAGCGATACTCTGGCTCCCGCGGCGGATGCCTGAGCACCCGCGACACGAGGCCGAGATCGAAGGAGTCGAGCAGCGTGCCGTGATAGAGAACCGCTTGCCTTCGCACGCGGAGCGCGTTGCCCGACACCTTGCGAAGCTCGCCCGAGGTGTCGATCGCCAGATCGCTCGATCCCCGCCGCACCACCGGACGGCCCGCACCACGCAGCGCCGCCACGAGCGGGTCGAGCACCGCTGCGTGCACGCTGTCGATGGTGGGGGCGGGCCCGGGCCACGTCGCCACGACGGTCCACATGAGGCAGCCGGGGCCGACGACGACGGTGAGCCCGCCGCTCGGCCGCCGCACCACCGCCACCCCTTCCGCTTCGCAGGCGGTGAGATCGACCTCCTGCGACACATGGCTCGACGATCCCAGCACCACGGCGGGCTCGCGGGCCATCCAGGTGCGGACCACCAGCCCCGCAAACAGCCCGTCGTGCGCCTCGGCCAGGAGCGCCTCGTCGAGGGCGAGGTTTTCAGCCACGGATGGCATCTCCACGTCGAGCCAGCGGGCGGGGCCGTCCGTGACGGGACGTTGACTCACCTTCCGGGCCTCCTAGACTTCACGCATGAACGAACAACCACGCCACGGCATCCGGCCCGACGACGCCCTGCCGCCCGTCGAGCCGCCAAGCGCGGGATTTCTGGTGCAGCTGTTCGTGGTGCCGCTCACGATCGTGTCGTGCGGGCTGTTTGTGGTCTGGGGATTCTACTGGCTCGCCCAGATGGGCAACGATCCGGAGAGCTACGTTCGCGCCCTCCGCCGCAACAACGAGGGCCGCTGGCAGGTGGCGCTCAACTTCGCCAACGACCTCCGGGGGCCCGGCGGGGCGACCCTCAAAAACGACGCGAAGCTGGCCGGCGACCTTGCCGGCATCCTCGACGACGAAATGGCCAGCGGTCGCACGAGCGGCAGCGGCAACGCGGCCGAGCAGGCACAGACGCTCTGCAACTATCTCTGCCGCGCCCTCGGCGAGTTTGCCGTGCCGGAGGCGGCGGTGCCACTCGTGAAGCGGGCGGGCGATGCCAACAATCCGCAGACCGCGCAGGCGGCCGTGGAGGCGCTCGCCGTGCTCTCCGCCAATCTCACGGCCGCGGGCAAGAGCTTCGACGATCCCGCTGCCGTGGCCGCCGCCGTTCTCAAGGCATCGACGAGCGATCTTGTGTCGCTGCGGTCGTCGGCCGCCTACACGCTCGGCGTGCTTGGCGGTGCTCCGGCCATCGAGCGGCTCCGGCAACTCGTTGACGACGGCGGCGGCGATGTCCGCTACAACGCCGCGATCGGCCTGGCCCGTCAGGGAGACGAGGCCGCCTGGCAGACCATCGAAGAAATGCTCGCGCTGCCCGACGCCGTGCCTGCCGCCGGCGATCAGAAGGGGCAGGCCGAGCGATACCGCCGCGCGATGATCGTGGTCAATGCGATCAAGGGCGTGGGCCTGCTCGTTGACGCCACAAAATG
>QWPO01000006.1 GCA_003669255.1 Planctomycetota bacterium
GGCCGATGAAGACGAGGATCGGCAGGATCGCTGGGCCGGGAATGGCCTGGTAGAGGTAGGCAAACGTGCCGGTGAGACCAGCAATGCCGATGAATACCGCCGTGGCGAGCGTGTAGGCTGCGCGGCCTCCCATCGCCTTGTACGCCGGGTGGCCAATGTAGGGTGTGGTCTGGATCACGCCACCGCAGGCCCCGGCGATGATCGTGGCGATTGCCTCGACGCCGATGACCTGGCCCGTGTCGTACTCGTCGCCGGCCGCCGCGGCGCTCTCCGTGCAGTCGATGCCCCCCACGACCGTGGCCAGCGCGAAGGGGATCACGATCGGCAGATACTTCACGGTGTATGGCCATGCCTCCAGCCATTCGCACCGGAAGGCGGCCAGCCACTCCGTGGGCCAGAGCGCGGCGGCGGGGTCGATTGCCATGTGGCTGCCGTCGGGAATCCAGCCGGCCTGCTGGCCGAGGAACTGGATGAGTCCCCCTACAACAAGTGCCGCCAGCGCACCCGGGATCTTGAATGGGAAGGGCACATGGGCCGTAAGACTCGCGAGGATGATGCCGAGGGCCACGAGTCCGGCCAGCGGCGAGGCGAAGATCTCGAGGAGTGGCAGGAACGTGATCAGTGCCAGGGCGATCGCCGTCAGGCTGCCGAGCAGCGCCGCCCGTGGCACGAGCCGGCGGACCGGACCGGCGACGAAGGCGCAGGCCATCTTGAAGACGCCGCTGGCGACGATCGAGCACATGCCGATATGCCAGGCCCGGCGGGCGGCGGCCTCCTGATCCATTCCGCCCGCGACGGCCTCGGCGAAGGCGGGGCCGATCACGAAGAACACCATCCCGAACGTGCTCGGCGTGTCGAGGCCGAGCGGCATGGCTGTGATGTCGCTACGGCCGGTCCGGCTGGCGAGGCGGAAGGCCATCCAGGTGAAGATCAGGTCGCCCACGACCACTCCCACGGCCGTGCCCGGCACGAGGTGCGAGAGGGCAAACTGGGCTGGATAGCCGAAGACGGTCGCCAGCAGGGAGACGGTGAGCACCAGGACGGCCAGGTTGTCGATCGACAGCCCGAAAAAGGCGTTAAGGTCGCCCGGGGATGCCCAGCGGTATGGTGACGTACGGGCCATGGGTGACCGGGAATGTCAACGTTTCACGGTGAAATGTCAAACCTCCACCGGCCTGGCCGGGCCCCCGTCCGGGCAGGTCTCGGGCTATACTCGGCGGGCGGGGTGATCGACCGCCGCCTCTCCCGCGAACCGCTCATGGTCCGCGGCCTATGGCGGAACCCCGGAAACAGAAACTCTTTCAGGCCTGCGAACCCTCCCCCTGCCGGCACCGTAGCAGTGATGGATTTGCACGATTCACGTTCTGGTGGTGGCCACGACGGGCCCGTTCCGGCTTCCGGAGCAGGCGGCGTGGCTGGCGGGCTTTCCGATGAGGAACTGCTCCGCCGCTGCCGCCGAAACGAGGATGCGGCGGCCTTCGAGTCGCTCGTGCAAAGGTATGAGCAGGAGTTGTTCAGTTACCTCCGTCGCTACCTCGGCAACGCCGAGATGGCGGAGGACGTGTTTCAGGCGACGTTTCTCCAGGTTCACCTCAAGAGGGAGCAGTTCGAGGAAGGCCGTAGGTTCCGGCCCTGGCTCTACACGATCGCGACCAATCAGGCCATCGACGCCCAGCGGCGCAACCGCCGGCATCGAATGGTCAGCCTCGACAACCGCACCGGCGGCGAGGATGACGTTGGCACGCTCGTGGAAATGCTGGCTGGTAACGGGCAGACGGCCGACAAGCAGATGGAAGTCGAGGAAGCCCGTGAATGGGTTCGCTCGGCAGTCGACAATCTTCCCGAATCGCTCAAGAGTGCACTGATGCTGGTCTACCACCAAGGCATGAAATACCGCGAGGCTGCCGACGTGCTCGGCATTCCCGTGGGCACGGTGAAGAGCCGGTTGCATTCAGCACTCCTCAAACTCAACGAGTCGTGGCAGAGGAGCGGACGCGCCGTCCCGGAAGCCATGGAGGATGGAGCATGATCCCCGCACTGTCATCGACCAAGAATGCCGCCGCGAGGTCAAGCCATGCGTGAAGAAGAACTCGTCGGCTATTGCCTTGGCGCTCTCGAGGAGGGCGAGTCGCGTCAGGTGGAACTCGCGCTGGCCGATCCGGTGCGGGGCCCCGACCTGCGGCGGAATCTAGATTTGATTCGCAAGGCCATGCGGCCGCTGGACGTTGATCGCGGGCCGATGGCGCCGCCGGTCGGCTTGGCGAAGCGGACCGTGGCCTTCGTGGCCTCGCAGGCTGCCCCAGCAACCGTGCCGATGCGGCCTGCAACAACGCGTTTGGCTCCGCCATCGCGTGACGAAACTGAGTGGCAGGGACCGTCGGGCCGCCAGTGGCTCGACCGGATGATCATCGCCGCCTCGGCGCTCGCAGCATGCGTGCTGGTTGTCCCGCTCCTCTCGGATTCGATCAAGGACACGCGCGCCCTGCAGACGCAGAGAAACCTGCAGAAGCTGGCGGTGGCGCTGCACGGTTACGGTGAGGCTCATGGCAGGCTGCCGACGCCCCCGAGCGATGGGCCGCTCTCGCGGGCGGGCTTGTATGCCCCGACCCTTGTCTCGGATCACCGTCTTGTGGCCGATGACGGAACGGTGTTGGTGCCGGGCTCCGAACTCTCACGCAAGGAAGGTTTCCGGGTGCCGTCGCGCGAGGAGGTCGATGCAGCCGTAGACATGCCGAATCTCAACACCGTGGTGCAGACGATGGGGGGTGACTTCGGTTACACGCTCGGGCACCGCGATGCCGACGGGGTGCTGCAGCCGAACCGTGACCGTCGCCGCACCCATCATCCGCTGATGGCCGATGCTCCGAACGAGAGCGGTCATCGGAGCGACAACCATCCCAAGGGGCTGCACCACATCCTCTTTGAGGACGGCCGGGTGGAGCGGGTGCAGGCCGATGACCTGCATCGCGACGACGATCACCTCTTCCGGAACCACGACGGTGAGCACCGCGCCGGCAAGGATGTCGACGACGCCGTGATCGGCGACTCGCACCACCAGCCGTAGATCGCACCTCGAATCGGCGTGGCGATGGTTTGCTCAACCTGAGCCGGTGACACACGTATCTCGGATGCGCCCTAGCTGCTGCCGGAGTTGGTTCGCGCGTTCAGACTGCGGCCAGTGATCGCTTGGCGGCCGCCGCCACGCCGTCGGACGTGATCCCGAAGTGTTTGTAGAGGGCCGGGGCGGGCGCCGAGGCACCGAAGCTCTTCATGCCCACGAACTCGCCTCGCATCCCGAGCCACCGCTCCCAGCCAAAGCCGCAGGCGGCCTCGCAGGCCACGCGGGCCGTGACCGCCTTCGGCAGAACGCTCTCGCGGTAGGCCGAGTCTTGCTGCTCGAAGAGATCCCAGCTCGGCATGCTGACCACGCGGGCCTTGACGCCCTCGGCGGCGAGCTTGTCGGCGGCCTCCAGGCAGATCTGCACCTCGCTGCCGGTGCCGATCAGGATGCAGTCAGGCTTGCCGCCGTCGGCCTCCTTGAGCACGTAGGCCCCCTTGGCTGTGCCAGCCGCGGAGCCCAGGCCGGCGGAGCGATCGAGCGTAGGGAGATTCTGCCGTGAGAGCACGATCACCGCAGGCCGGTCTGCCCGATCCATGACCACGCGATACGTTTCGGCCACCTCATTGGCGTCGGCCGGACGGAAGACCGAAAGGCCGGGTACCGCGCGGGCGGTGGCGAGTTGCTCGATCGGCTGGTGCGTCGGCCCATCCTCGCCGAGGCCGATCGAGTCGTGCGTGAGCACGTAGATCACACCGAGATGGCCGAGCGCCGAGAGCCGCAGCGACGGCTTTAGGTAGTCGAGGAACACGAAGAAGGTGGCGCAGTAGGGGCGGAGGCCCGAGAGCGCCATGCCGTTGCAGGCCGCGGCCATGCCGTGCTCGCGGATGCCGAAGTGGAAGTTGCGGCCCGCGTAGCTGTCGTGGCCGAAGTCGCCGGCGCCCGGCACGAGCGTCATGGTCGAGGGGGCGAGGTCGGCGGAGCCGCCGAGGAACCAGGGCACAGCGGCACTGAGGGCCTGGATCACCTTGCCGCTCGAGACGCGGCTGGCGAGCCCCTTTGCATCGGCCGGGAAGCAGGGGATCGCCTTCTCCCAGCCGGTCGGCAGCCGTCCCGCGAGGAAGTCGGCCAGTTCCGCTCCACAGGCGGAGTCGAGCCCCGTCACCGTCTTCTTCCAGGCCGTGTTGGCCGCGGCGCCACGGGCGCCGAGCGTGCCCGCGAAGTGCGCGGGCACCTCGGCCGGAACCCGGAATGACTCGTCGGTGGGCCAGCCGTATGCGGCCTTGGCCCCCTTGATCTCCTCGGCACCGAGCGGCGCACCGTGCGATTCGTGCGAGCCGGCCTTCTTCGGGGCCCCGTAGCCGATCACGCTTTTGACGATCACGAGCGTCGGCTTGTTCTGCTCGGCCTTGAACGCCGTGAGGGCTTTCTTCAGAGCGACCGTGTCGTTGGCATCGGCCACCCGCTCGACCCGCCAGCCGAGGCCCTCAAACTTCTTCCCCACGTCCTCGGTGAAGGCCAGGTGCGTCTCGCCCTCGATCGTGATTTGGTTGTCGTCGTAGAGCCAGCAGAGGTTGGCGAGGCCGAGATGGCCGGCGATCGATGCCGCTTCGCAGGCCACGCCCTCCATCAGGTCGCCGTCGCTGCAGAGCACGTAGGTGTCGTAGTCGAAGACGACGTGGCCGGGCTGGTTGTAGTGGGCGGCGAGCCACTTCGAGGCGATCGCCATGCCGACGGAGTTGCCGCAGCCCTGGCCGAGCGGGCCGGTGGTCGTTTCGATGCCGGCAGTCATGTGGTGCTCGGGGTGGCCGGCGCAGACGCTGTCGAGCTGCCGGAACTTCTTGATCTCGTCGAGCGACACGGCCGGTGCGCCGTCCTTTCGGCGAATGCCGGCGAGGTGGATCAGCGAGTAGAGAAGCATCGAGGCGTGGCCGCAGGACAGCACGAACCGGTCGCGGTTGGGCCAGGCGGGATCGGCTGGGTCGTACCGCAGAAAATCCTTCCACACGGTGAATGCGACCGGGGCAAGCGCCATGGGCGTGCCTGGGTGGCCGCTCTTCGCTGCCTCAACGGCGTCCATCGAGAGGGTACGGATCGTGTCGATGGCGAGGCGGTCGAGGTCGGCGGACATGGCGGCTCCTTGAAAGGCTGGCTGACTGACGGGGCGAGTGTAGGAGCGGCCTGAAATCGGCGTCAAACTGGGCTGATGGCTACCGCTGGAGGTGACGGCGGTAGGCGTCGTCGAGGTCGGCGTAGCTCCGCTTGCAGAGACGCGCGAGCGTGTCAGGATCAGCCGTGCCCTGGTAGACGCGGGCGAGGTACTCCACGAACGATTCCCGGTAGCGGCCTCCCTCGCCGTTCATGAGGAAGTCAGCCTGACCGGCAATCTGGCTGTCAACCTGCTGGAGCCTTTCATGCGACTGAAACGCCGTGCGGCCCAGGCCGCAGAGTTCGGCGAACGGCACGTAGAACTCCTCGTCGAGCCGATCCTTCGCGGCGGGGGCACGGCCGGCGTCGCGGCCGCCTACGGTCCAGCCAAAGCCAGTCGCCTGCAGCGACTCCATGTAACAGGCCGCCGCCTCGATCGCCCAAAAGCCGCATCGCTCACCCGCCTGCTGCCGTGCCTTCTCCGCGTCGGCGCGGCCCTCGGTGAACAGTTGGTGGGTGGCCTCGTGATGAATCGTGATCGGGTCCGGCTCCGGCGGGTCGGCGGCCTCGTCCGTGAAAAACCAGATCGTCTTCGTCGGCGTCCAGTAGATGCCGTTGGTCATGCCGACCCGCGGCTCGAGCGGCTCGAGCTCGGAGACGTATTGGCCGCGGCCGGCGCAGAGAATCGCGGAGTGGGGTGCATGCACGGGCGTGCGGCCACGGCCTGCCAGCCGCTTCTCGAGGTCGGCTGGCTCGAAGGCATACGCGCCGAAGACCTGCCGCCATGCGTTGCGAGTCTCTTCCAGTTTCTCCGCGAGCACGGCGGCATCGGCAAGACTGGCTGCGGTCACGATCTCCCAGTGGTCGGAGTGGAACTCGCGGCCGTGCTTCACGTCGCGGGGCCGGGCCTCGTCGTCTGCGGCCGGCACCCAGCGGCCCCGATCGAAACGCTCGCCGCTGCGATAGCGTTCAAGCCTCGCCTTGGGCATCCAGCCGAACGCCGGATCGTAGGCTTCACCGCGATCGAGCCGCTTCGCGGCCTCCGGCCAGAGCCAGTCGTCATCCCTCTTCACCCATCCGCCAGCCCCACGGGCTCGCTCGTGGTGCGGGTCGTCGCGAAGCGCCTCGTGGAGCAGTCGCAGGGCCTCGCACGACCGTTGGGCGAGTGGTGGGGCATCGACGGCAGGCTTCGCTCGTTCGTCGCGGGTGAGCGTGCGGTCGTGGCCGCCAGCCACGAACACGGCGTGATCGAACAGACCGGCGGCGCGGGTCCGCCGCGCCGCCACAAAGTCGTTCCAGACCGTCTCCTCGTCGGGCGTGTCCACCGTCGCGGGCTTCTCGATCCGGGATGGGATTTGCACGACCAGTTGGCGTTCGCCGGCGGCCGGAAGAGGCCAGTCGCTGATCATCGCCGCGAGCGATTCATCCCCGGCCTCGGTGGCGCGACGGGCGAGGTTACGGGCCGCGGCGGCGAATGCCTCGTCGAGTTCGGCGAGGCTGCGGGCCGGCGGCTTGTCGGCCGCCGTGCCAGGCGATGCTGTCAGCAGCATCGCCACGCCGGCTGCCAGAGCGGCCACGAATGCTCGGTGCCGGCGGCTCCGCATCAACCGCCTCTCGCTCGATGGCACATCAGGATTCGGCAAAGGCCGAATCGAACTGTCGGTTGCTGGGTGCGAAGTCGAGGTTCTTCACGAACCGGGCCGCCTCCGCGGCGCCGTGCTCGCGGTCCATGCCACAGTCTTCCCACTCGACCGACAGCGGACCCTCGTAGCCGACCTGGTTGAGCGCCCGGATGATCTCCTCGAAATCGACACCACCGCGGCCCGGCGAGCGGAAGTCCCAGCCGCGGCGGGGATCGCCGAAGTTGATGTGGCTGCCGAGGATGCCCGTGCGGCCGTTGAGCGTGACGATCGCGTCCTTCACGTGAACGTGGTAGATCCGATCGGGGAAAGACCGGATGAACTCCACCGAACTTACGCCCTGCCAATGGAGGTGGCTGGGATCGAAGTTAAATCCAAACTCCTCGCGGCGGCCAAGGGCGTCGAGTGCCCGCTGGGCCGTGAAGATGTCGAAGGCGATCTCGGTCGGGTGCACTTCGAGCGCAAACCGCACGCCACACTCGGCGAACACGTCGAGGATCGGGTTCCACCGCTCGGCGAACTCGGCGAAGCCGGCGTCGATCATCGCGTCGGTTACGGGCGGGAACGAATAGAGGAAGTGCCAGATCGACGAGCCCGTGAAGCCGTTGACGACCGACACGCCGAGTTTCTGGGCGGCGCGGGCCGTGTTCTTCATTTCTTCCGCCGCTCGCCGATTGACGCCCGCTGGATCCCCGTCACCCCAGACGTGTGGCGGGAGAATCGACTTGTGCCGCTCGTCGATCCGGTCGCAGACGGCCTGGCCGACGAGGTGGTTTGAGATCGCGTACACGGAGAGGTCGTGCCGTTCGAGCGTGTCTCGCTTGGCGGCGCAGTAGCCGCTCTCCTTGAGCGCCCGGCTGACGTCGAAGTGGTCGCCCCAGCAGGCGAGTTCCAGGCCTTGGTAGCCAAACTCACGTCCCTTGCGGGCGAGGTCCTCCAGCGGCAGGTCTGCCCACTGGCCGGTGAACAGCGTGACGGGACGGGGCATGTGACGAACTCCGTGGCGAAGGGTGGCTGGAAACTGAGCCCGTGATTGTGCCACATCCCCGCGGACGGGCAACAGTCATGCGGGCCGCGGCTCGGGGCTGCCCACGCCCTCCCGCTGGACGTTCGCTTCGGGCATCCGTGTCCGTCTATTGCCGGACGACGCGGCGGAGCAGCCACCAGCCCCAGAGCGTGATCAGCACGTTGCCCATCCAGACGGCCATCGGCGGCACGCTGCCCCGCTTCGCCTGGTCGACGCCGAGCATGAAGACGGGGTAGTAGACGATCAGGATCGGGAGGAAGCAGAGGAAGAAGCTGGTGAGAAAGTCGGCGTTCCGCATCCGGATGGCCATCGGGGCCCCGACGAGCACGAAGCAGAGGCAACTGAATCCATTGGCCCAGCGTCTCCAGGGCTCCATCACGATCCGGTGGAGCCGGTTCCGCTCGTTCTTGAGGAGTTCGCGCTCGTTTCCGGTGAACTGAGGAACGGTGGTCTCGGCTCGGCCGGTGAGCATGCCCATCGCGGTCTTGCCAGCCACGAGCTGCTCGATGCGGTCGATCTTCTTCGTTTGCTCGACGCGGGCCGTGGTGAACTGGGCCATGGCGATCTCGGACGGGCTCGTCGAGGCGGTGCCCTTGCGGCTCACGGCGTCGAGGGGCACCTCGCGGACGATCGAGTCGGGAAACGACGCGGTGTAGTCGCCCATGTGGAGCGTGCCATCGCGGAAGATGACCACCAGATTGCCGTTGGTCGGGTTGGCCCGGAGTTCGGCCTCGGCCGCCGAGACTGTGGCGGGAGGGCCGCCACTGCCTCCCGACTGGAAGGAGAGCGTGGGGCGGATGAGCCGCCTGCCATCGACTGCCTTCACGTTGATCGAGATCTGCGGCGTGCTGTACGACCGCTGCTGCCGAAGCCGGCCGTAGATGATCTGCTCCACGCTGTTGACGACCACGCGGCGGACGCCGTCGCGGCCCCACGACACGGCCACGTCGTTGAGCCACACCGAAACGAAACTGACCACGAGGGCGAGCATGGCCGCCGGCCAGACGATCGCCATCGGAGAGACACCAGCGGCCTTCAGGGCGATCACCTCGTTGGAGGCCGACATCCGCCCGAACACACTGGCGACCGCGAACAGCATCGTGCCGGGCACAGCGAAGCGCATCGCCTCGGGGAGCACGTAGGGGACGAGCATCAGGATCTGAATGAGCCCGAGCCCCTGCTGCTGGGCCTCGCGGACGAGACCCACCACGAGCATGAACAGTGTGAGCGCGGTGAGTGCCACCAGGAACACCTGGAGCAGTTCCCAGAGCACGTATCGAGAGATGATCCGCATGGCGGCGGGAGTGTAGCCGCGGCCTTGCCGCCGGCGGCAGGCCGATTTGAGGCGGAAATGAGCGGCGTTGCAGTGGTCATTGGGCATGCGGGGTGGCCCGGGGCTTGTCGGGCCGGACGGGTTTGGCGACCATGTCCGACCCGTGCAGGGCGTCTGGGGGATCTCCCAGCCCCTAGCCGAGCGTTCGCCTGTCGTCACCATCTGGAGTCCACGATGTCGCTGCGTCGTCTGAGTCTCGTTCTTGTCGCCCTGTGTGCGGCGGCCGCCGGCCCCGTCGCTACCGCCCAGCAGCCCGCCGCGGGGGCGAAGAAGCCAAACATCCTCGTGATCTGGGGCGACGACATCGGCACCTGGAACGTCAGTCACAACAGCCGTGGGATGATGGGCTACCGCACGCCCAACATCGACCGCATTGCCCGCGAGGGCGTGTCGTTCACCGACTACTACGGCCAGCAGAGTTGCACCGCGGGCCGGGCCGCGTTCCTCGGTGGTAACTGCCCGGTTCGCACGGGCATGACGAAGGTGGGGCTGCCGGGGGCCAAAGAGGGCTGGCAGAAGACCGACGTGACGATCGCGACGGTGCTCAAGAGCCTCGGGTACGGCACGGCGCAGTTCGGCAAGAACCATCAGGGCGACCGCGACGACCACCTCCCGACGATGAACGGCTTCGACGAGTTCTTCGGCAACCTCTACCACCTGAACGCCGAGGAGGAGCCGGAACACCGCGACTATCCCGGCGACATGAAGCTCGCCAGCGGCAAGACCTTCCGCGAGACCTACGGCCCCCGTGGCGTGCTCAAGTGCAAGGCCGACGGCAAGGGCGGGCAGACGATCGAAAACACCGGGCCGCTCACGAAGAAGCGGATGGAGACGATCGACGAGGAGACGCTCGCCGCCGCCAAGGACTACATCCAGCGGCAGGCGAAGTCTGGTGCGCCGTTCTTCTGCTGGTGGAATGCCACGCGGATGCACTTCCGCACGCACATGAAGCAGGAGAGCCTGGGGAAGAGCGGCCAGGACGAGTACAGCGACGGGATGGTGGAGCACGACGGCCACGTGGGCGTGTTGCTCGCGGCCCTCGACGACCTCGGCATCGCCGACGACACGATCGTCCTCTACTCCACCGACAACGGCCCTCACTACAACACCTGGCCCGACGCCGGTACCACTCCCTTCCGCAGCGAAAAGAACTCGAACTGGGAGGGGGCCTACCGAGTGCCGGCGTTCGTCCGCTGGCCCGGCAAGTTCCCGGCCGGCACCACACTCAACGGCCTCGTGGCCCACGAGGACTGGCTGCCGACCTTCGCTGCCGCCGCGGGCGATGCCACGATCAAAGACAAGCTCGCCAAGGGCGTGACGCTCGGCGGCCGCTCCTACCGCAACTTCATCGACGGCTACAACCAGCTCGACCACCTGTCGGGCAAGGTGCCGCAGTCGCCGCGGAACGAGTTCTTCTACGTCAACGACGACGGCCAGATCGTGGCCATCCGCTACTCCGACTGGAAGGCGGTGTTTCTCGAGAACCGTGGCGAGGCGTTCGAGGTCTGGCGGGAGCCGTTCACCGAACTCCGCGTCCCGCTGCTGTTCAACCTTCGCCGCGACCCGTTCGAGAAGGCGCAGCACAACGCCTCGGTCTACAACGACTGGTTTATCGACCACGCCTTTGTGGCGGTGCCGCTCCAGCAGATCGCCGGCCGGTTCTTGACGAGCATGAAGGAGTATCCGCCGAGCCAGACGCCCGGCTCCTTCAACCTCGACAAGATCCAGAAGCAGATCGAGGCCGCCGCCGCGGGGCGGTAGGCGTCACGGCGAGCGACGTCGATCTTCTGCGAGCGGGTTGTGCCAGTCGAGCGATGGAAAGCGGGCGAAGTCCCGGTCGCTCGAACAGAGCGTGCAACCGTGCCCGACGGCGATGGCGGCCAGGTTCGCGTCCGGGATGAGGTTTGCCGTTGCAGACGCCTCATTCGTGAGGCGGGTGAGAATAGACCAGTGATCTCTGGTCTCGTGCACGATCCGAACGCACGGTTGCTTCAGCCAGCGGTCAACCCTCTTGATCGCTTCCTCCCGCGACAGCGGATTCCCGAGGATTCGCGGGTTGGTCGCGATCCGCAGAAACCCGTTGATGACCTGCCAGGCGAGGCAGACATCTCGCGTGCCGGAGAGTTGCTCATCCCACCAGACTCTTGCCTGTTCGTGGTATTTCGAAAGCCGGTCTTCGGCGTAGAGAATCAGGTTCGCATCGACCAGATTCATTTGAAATCTTCGGCTTCGGCTCGAGCGAGCAGGTCGGCCACGTCGTCGTAGTTCAGGCCGGCTCGCAACCCCAAATCAGTGGGCTGTGTTAGGAAGGGAACGGCCACCCGCGACTCCAGCGCATCGAGCCCCAGGCGGATCGCCTCGTTCACGACATCCTTGAAAGGTCTGCCCATGGCTGCCGCGTCCGAGCGAAGACGCTCGGCCACGGCATCGTCGAGCGTCAAGGTGGTTCTCATACAGGCATCATGATGCTCAGGGGGGGGCGTTGTCAACCAATGAGCGGGCAATCAAGCATCGCTGGTCATGCCGCCCGGCGGTGGGCGACCTCGGGAAACGCCTCGCTGAAGGCGTGGCCGCTCTTGGAGCGGATGCCGAGGGTCGTGAGCAGCCGGCGGCGGAAGGTGCGGAAGGGGATGGCCACGCAGCGGTGGGCGCGGATCCACCAGGGCCGCAGCCGCTGCATGTCGCTCAGGCTCAAGCCCACCTGGTCGGGCCGGTGCTTCACGCGGTGCTTGAGCAGGTGGTAGTCGTCGCTCCGCTGGAGCAGGCGGAGCAGGCCGCCGAGCAGCGTCCGGGCCAGCGGGCTTTTCGTCGGAATCCCGAACGAGATCTGATAGTCGATCAGGCAGGGGCGGCCGTTGTCATCGACCAGGATGTTTTCCCGCTTGTGGAGGTCGACGTGGGCGACGCCCCGGCGGTGGACCTCGTCGAGGATCGCCTCGAGCTGCGGGAAAAACCAGTCGTCGACGTGCTCGCCTTCCGCGAGGGCGTGGCCTTCGATCCATTCGTGGGCGATCGCCGTCGTCACCTCGTCGCCCCTCACGCGGATGTCGCCGAGTGACACTGGCGTGCCCTCGATGCCGGCGAGGCGGTCCATGAACCATCGCTCGCGGGCGGCGAGTGCCCGCCCCAGCCACCGCATTGGCACGGGGCCGATCCGCTGCGTGCGGTTGAACTTGCACTTGGCGGTGCGGGTGGCCGACCGGTAGACGGCCGTCGCGGCCCACGAGTCGTGCTTGAGGATCTCAACGCGGCGAAACGTCTCGCCGTCGAGCGTGATCGTGGCCGGCGGGTCGGAGGCTCCGAGGGCCCGGAAGGTGGCCGGCCTGGGTCGGGCAGCGGCATGTCCGCCAGCCGATTCGTGGGAACACACTACCGCAGCGTTCGACATCGTTTCGCCCCCCGCCTGTCCCGGGTCGGTCATCACGCCCCGTGGCATGGCGATCGACCGTGGCGGTGACGCGGCTTGATCAGGCTTGACGGGGCTGTGCGGCGCCCCGCGGAGGCCGCGGCTTCGTCAGGCCGCAGGGTCAGCCCGTCTTGCCGAGTGTGGCGGCAGGGGCGGGCTTCAGGCTCGGATGTGCCTTCGGCGGAAAGCGTAGGCCATCGCACCGAGGCCCACGGCGGCCAGCGTGATCGTGGTCGGCTCGGGCACCACGATCACGTCGCCGGATGACTGGGAGAACGTGATGGTCTGGGCATCTTTCACGAGCTGGAAGGTGCCGCTGCCCAGGGGTGTCCATGTGCCGGCATAAAAACCGGACGATTCGATCGCGGCGAGCGAGCCCGCCGACGACCCGGTGAAGGAGAAGACGTCGAATGTGGTGTTGTTGTCGATCGCACTGCCACCGAACGCGAGCGTCATGGTGCCGCCGTACGTCAGGCCGCCAGCGTCAAGGATGCTGACACCGTCATAGTCCGTGCCCCGGGTTCCGGCCGAGGCGATCTCGATCACCGTGCTGCTCGTTGGCGTGAGTACGAGCGAGCCGAGCGTGATCACGCCTGGGCTTGCACCGGGGGTGAGGGTGCCACTGATAGTGACCGGGCCGTTGATCGTGCCGGTGCCCATCAGCCAGGCGGACGCGGCGACCGAGAGACTTCCGGAGCCGAGCACGCCGTTGACCTTGAGCCCGCCAGCCGAGACGGTCGTGGCCCCGGAGTAGGTGTTGTTGCCGGTCATGGTGAGGAGCGCTGTACCCGACTTGATCAGGCCGCCGTTCGAGATGGGACCGCTGAACGTTAAGGTCTGAACCGTGGTGAGGGTGCGGGTGGCGTTACCAAGATCCACGGTGCCACTGAAGGCGAGGCCTCCGGTGGCGGTCGCATCGCCGAAGGCGACATCGCCGCCCACGGAGACATTGTTCGCGAACGTGCGGGCACCGTTATCGGTGCCCGAGGTGAGCGTGCCGCCGTTGAGGGCGAGCGTGCCGGATCCAAGAGCAGAGTTGTGGCCTCCGCGGAGCGTGCCCGCGGAGAGCGTGGTGGGGCCGGTGTAGGCGTTGGAATCGCCTAACACGAGCACGCCGGACGTGGTCTTCGTGAGCCCGGCCAAGCCCGAGAGGGTGGCAGAAACGATGCCTGACTGACCGTCAAATGCGACGACGTCATTGGTCAGCGTACCGCTCTGCAGGGTCCCGCCCGTGAGCGAGACGGTGCCGGTCCTCGAAATGCCACGCGCTCCAAGGTTGAGCACTCCGCCAGCGGCGATCAGGTTGCCGGTGGCCGCGCCAAACGCAGACGTGCCTCCTGCGATCAGTGTGCCGCTCGTGACGGTCGTGGGGCCGGAGTAGGTGTTCACGCCGGACAGGGTGAGCGACCCGGTGCCGGAGCGAGTGATCGCCACCGTGCCGCTCGAGGATGCGCCGTCGGTTATCGCGAGCGTGAAGGCCGCCGGGCTGGCCGTGCCGCTGATCGTAAGCGTGCTGATGCCCCCGCCGCTGTTGCGGATGCTGCCGCCGCCGGTGCTTCCGCCCGGATTGCTCGTCAGCGAGGCGATCTCCTGATTGAAGCCGTTCAGGTCAAAGATGCCGCCGTTACCGTTGCTGAAGGCCATCGTCACGTTCGTCGTGGTCGGCAGGGCGTTCACCGTGCCGCTCTTAATCACGCCGCTGTTCGCAGCATTGAAGATCGTGTTGCCCGTGTAGGTGCTCTGCGAGTTGAGCGTGACCGTACCGGCGCCGCCCGATGAACCTGCAGCGAAGGCGAGCGAAGACGTGCCGCTGATGATCGCGGTGGAGGCGAGCGTGAGGGCATTGCCGCTCGTGGCACCGAGCGTGGTAAGCGAGTTACTGCTATTGCTGATCGCCCCGGTGATCAGATTGCCCGTGTTCGTGGAAACGAGTGCCGCATAGCCCCCGCCCGTGACATTGATGGCGATTGCCGACGAGATCGTCGTGCTCGCGGCCGACATGTTCAGTCGCGACGCGTTGTTACCCGTTTGCGCGCCCTGGAGCGTCGTCGTACCGCCAATAATTGATCCGCCGATGCTCAGAGCTCGATTTGCAGTCGCGGCGGCTTCGTTGATGAAGAGATTGAGACCCGATCCGATGGTGACATTGCCGGTGACCGTCCGCGTGGTCGTGCTCGCGTCGGTCTGCAGCGCGTAGCCAGTGACGTTAAAAAGCGCCGTGCCCGTGCCCATCGTCACCGCCGTCGCCCCCACCGAAACCTGCCCCGCCGTTCCTTCAAAGAAGGCGTTGTTGTTGCCCGAGTTAGGCCAGTTGCCGAGCGTGCCTGCGGAACTGGTCAGCCGCCAGGTGTTCGTTGTGGTCCACACGCCGGTGCCGCCTGTGCCGGCTGTGCTGCCGTTGGCGTCCCAGTAGTAGTCGGCGGCTCGCGCGACGGGCATGCCCGAGGCAAGGAATGCGACGCTCACCATAGCGGCCAGGGCTCGGTGCAGGCCGATCCGGAACGTCGTGGCGGACCCGACTGGAGCGATCGGGCGGAACAAGCGGGGCTGATTCCGAAGCATGGAGTCGCCTTGCGATAGGGCTCACACGGTGCGACATCCGGTCGCCACCATCGAGCGGTGAGTGATTCAAGGACGAACCACCGCGGCCGTGATCCAATCAAAGCCGTGGAGTTCGGGACGGCAGACGAGCCAAGCCTGGGAAACCGGAACGTCGGATTCGTCGTGCCGAAGTCTGACGCTCGAGCGTGAGGACTGTGATAAAGAAGTGTGAGTCTTTTGTGAGGACTTCGAGAGGGATTCGTGAGGGATTCGTGAGGTCACGAAAAGCCCCAACTCGACTCGGGTGGGCAAACGGCGTGCCAGTCGTTCGCCGAGTGCGAAAAAAGTCGCTAGGGCTTTTTCGCCCCGGGGAATTCGAGCGACGCAGGCCATCGCGGCCCCGCACTAGGAGGGGAACTGCCCGTGGGCCGGGCAGAGGCCGCGAATAGCGTGCGCGCCGGCGCGGCAACGGCTTGCCTTGCCGCAGGTTGGAAACCTGCGCTACTAGGAGGAGGCAGTAGGTGGCGCCCGCAGGTTGCCAACCTGCGGCTACGAGGAGCAAGGAAGGGGGTGGCAGGGGGCGTTCGCAGGTTGAAAACCTGCGCTACGAGGAGGAGGGGGCAGGGAAGGCCCGCCGGCGGGTTGTCAGAACTTCTGAA
>QWPO01000133.1 GCA_003669255.1 Planctomycetota bacterium
CTCCCCGCGGCGGCCGCGGCGGCGGCGAGTCTCTGGCTGCTGCTCGCGATCCGCTCCGGCACATACCGCTCCGCCTGGCCGTTCTTCGCCGCGGGGCTGGCCGCCGCGCTCACCGCCGCGTTCGAGCTGCCCGCGCTCGCCTGGCTCGTTGCGGTGCTCGTCGTGCTGGCGAAATACGACCTCCGCCGCACCATCACGGCCGCCGTGCCCGCCGCCCTGCTCGTGGCAGCCGCGGCGCTCGCCGCCAACCACCTCGCCCACGGCACGATCGTGCCTCCTTATGCGCACCGCGCCGACGGCATGCGGCCTGCCGCAGCGACAGCCGTCGAGGAATCGTGGAATCCCGACAACTGGTACGACTACGCGATCCGGCTGCCCAACGGCCGGCTGCTGCAGAGCTACTGGCGAGCGCCGCAGGGCATCGACAAAGGCGAGCCCTCGCGCGTCGCCTACGCGTGGCACGCAATCGCAGGCCATCACGGCATCCTGTCGCTCACTCCGGCCTGGCTGCTCGTGGTGCCCGGGCTCGCGCTGCTCGCCGCGCGGCGCCGCCACGGCGACGGTGAAGCCGACGTCGCGCTAGCGATCGCCGCGGTGTCGGCGGTCGTGATCGTCTTCTACCTGCTGCGGCCCCAGGCCGATCGCAACTACGGCGGAATGACGAGCGGCTTCCGCTGGGTGTTTTGGATGGCACCGCTCTGGGTGGCCGCCGCCGTGCCAACCGCCGACATCCTGGGCCGCTCGCGACTGGGCCGCATCCTCGCCTGCCTGCTCCTGGCGATGTCGGTGCTGTCGGTCGCGTATCCGACGTGGAACCCCTGGACGCGGCCGTGGATCGAGCAGGCGCTGCGTCACGCCGGCTGCCTTGCGGCTCCCTGATCTGCCCCGCTCAGCCGGGCCGGGCCCACGCCGGCCAGTGGTCGGGCAGCGGTGCCTCCACGCTGATGCGCTCGCCCGAGTCGGGATCTGCGTAGTCGATCCGCCAGGCATGGAGCAGGATCGGCCGCTCCCGCTCGTCGCCGTCGCCGTCGCCGAGCGGCGGACCGCCGTAGAGTTCGTCGCCCACGATCGGCAGCCCACGGCTCGCCGCCTGCACTCGAAGCTGGTGCATGCGGCCGGTCACCGGCATGAACTTCAGCAGTTGCTTGCCCTCATCGCGGCCAGCACAGTCGATCCACGACGCATGCGTGATCGCCTCTCGGGCGGCCAGCGCCTGCGAATCGACAACCTCACTCCGCGCTTCTTCAGGGACCTTACGAAGGAGGTCGCGCCATTCGACGGCGTCGGCACCGGGCAGCGTTTCCTTCGCCGCCGTACCCGTCGCCACGACCGCGAGATATGTCTTGGCGATCTCGCGCCCCTCGAACTGGCGGGAGAGTTTTCTCGCGGCACGCGGCGTCGCTGCCATGAGCACCACGCCCGACACCGCCCGGTCGAGCCGGTGCGGCACTCCCAGGTAGCCGGAAGCATCTCTGCCGAGCCGGTCCCGAAGCCACTGCTCCACCGACTCAATCCCAGGCGGCGCCTGCGTTGCCAGGCCGACCGGCTTGAGGATCGCGATCACACCGGAGCCTTCGCGAAGGATGACTGGAGATTTCATGGGGGACTCGCTGCGCAACTAAGAGCATCAATGCACTCACTCGAACGCCACCTCACTCGATGGATTCGTGCGAAAGCGAAACGCCGATTCGCCGCCCTATCTTGCCTTCTCGTGTCGAAAGTGACGAACGGCATCTTGCACCCACCCACCCGATAGGTGACGATGCCCCCATGCCTACGAAAGTTCTTGTGGTCGATGACCACGACATCATCAAGCATGGCCTGCAGAGCGTCTTCAAGGACTCGGCCGTCAGAATCTGTGGCGAGGCGTCTTCGGCCGATGAGGCGATTCGAGTCGCCCGCAAACTCAAGCCCGACGTGGTCCTGCTCGACGTGCTTCTCGGCGAGGGCGACTCGCTCGACGCAGTGAAACGGCTGCGATCGGCCGTGCCGGGGATGAAGGTTGTGATGCTCTCGGCGTTCGACAACCCGACCTACGTCGCCCGGGCCGTCTCGGCCGGTGCCCACGACTTCTTGCTCAAGACCGCTTCCCGTGCCGAACTGATCGCCGCAATTACCGGTGCCGCCGAGGGCGCCCCGCCCTCGCGTGCGGGGGAGTTGAAGCGGATGGCGAGTTCGATGGCCAAGCGTGATCCGTCCTCGGAAGGAGGCATCCAGCTCACGGCGCGTGAGACGCAGGTGCTGCGACTGGTTGCCATGGGCCTCTCCAACATGGAGATCGCCGACTCGCTCGAGATCTCGATCGAGACCGTCAAGGAGCACGTCCAAAACCTGCTCCGGAAGACGTCGCTCAACGACCGCACCCAGGCGGCGGTCTGGGCATTGCGACAGGGCATCGCCTAAGCGTCAGCCGGCGACGAGCCTCGCACCGCCCGCGGCACCCGTGGCGAAGACCGTCGGCTCCGCCCCCAGCGCCTCGCCGCATTGAGCCTGCACGTCGGCCGCGATGTCGGCGGCCCGCGACGCGTCGATGAGCGCGACGGCGCAGCCGCCAAACCCGCCGCCGGTCATCCGACACCCAAACACGCCGGCCACCTTTCCAGCGGCCTCGCAGATGAGGTCGAGTTCGCGGCAGGAGACTTCAAAATCGTCGCGGAGCGAGGCGTGGCTCTCTGCCATCAGCCGGCCCGCCCGCATCCAGTCGCCTGCCTCGACCGCAGCGGCGAAGGCGAGCACACGGGCGTTTTCGGCGACCACATGCCGCGCCCGACGGCGCTCGGGCTCAGGCAGCAACGCCTCCACGGCGGGCCACTCTGAGGGAGCCACGTCGCGAAGAGCGACCTTCCCTAGCCGCCGTGCCGCTGCTTCGCAGTCGCGTCGCCGCGCCGCGTAAGAGCCGTCGGCCAGGGCATGCTTCACGCCGCTATCGATCACGAGAATCGCCACCTCGTCGGCGAGCGGCACCGGGCGGATCTCGCGGCTGCGACAGTCGAGCAGGAGGGCATGGCCCGCGCGGCCGAAGGCGACGGCAAACTGGTCCATGATGCCGCAGGGCACACCCGCAAACTCGTGTTCGGCCCGCTGACAGAGCAGCGCCTTCTCGGCAGTTGGCAGTTCGCGGCCGCAGAGCGTCTCGAGGACCGTCGCCATCCCGACCTCGAGGGCGGCGCTGCTGCTCAGGCCGCCGCCTGCCGGGAGATCGGCGGTGATCACAGCCTCGAAGCCCGGGATCTCCCAGCCCAGCCGGCGGTATCCGGCGATCACTCCCGCGACATACCGACCCCAGTCTGTCCGGCCAGCCGCAAGTGGGCCGTCGAGGTCGATCTCCGCGGCAGGCCCGCCGCGGTCGCTCGACACGACGGCCATTCGGCCCGCCCGTGGGCGGACGGCGATCCGAAGCCCGCGGTCGATCGCCATCGGCAGCACGAAGCCGTCGTTGTAGTCGGTGTGCTCACCAATCAGGTTGACGCGGCCCGGCGAAATCACAGTGAAGGCATCGCGAGCGGCGGTCACAACAGCGCGCTCGCGAGATCGGCGAGTTCCGACCGCTCGCCCTTCTCGAGGGTCACGTGGGCGTAGAGCGGCTGGCCGGTCATCCGGTGAATCAGGTAACTGAGCCCGTTGGAGAGGGCGTCGAGGTAGGGCTGGTCGATCTGCGCCACGTCGCCGGTGAACACGATCTTCGTCCCCTCGCCGGCCCGCGTGATGATCGTCTTCACCTCGTGGGGCGTGAGGTTCTGGGCCTCGTCCACGATGAAAAACATCCGCTGCAGGCTGCGGCCGCGGATGTAGGCCAGCGGCGTGATCACGAGTTTCTCCGACTCCCGCATGTCGTTGATCCGCTGGGCGGCCTGCGTGTCGTCGCCGCACTGGTGGCGAATCACGGTCAGGTTGTCATAGAGCGGCTGCATGTAGGGGTCGAGCTTGTCGGAAATGTCGCCCGGCAAAAAGCCGAGGTCGCGGTTGGAGAGCGGCACCACGGGGCGGGCGAGCATGATCTGGCGGTATTTCTGGCGGCACTCGAGCGCCGCCGCCAGCGCCAGGAGCGTCTTGCCGGTGCCGGCCGTGCCGGCGAGCGTGACGAGCCGGATCGAGTCGTCCATCAGCGCCTTCAGTGCGAACGACTGTTCGGCGTTCCGAGGCGTGATGCCGTAGCAGGTGAGCTTCTCGATGCGGTGGAAGGCATCGTCGCCGCGGCGGTAGGTGGCGAGCGCCGACTTGCTGCCGTTGCGGAGCACGAAGTTCTCATTGGCCACGGGCGCCTGCGGCAGCGGCAGCATCGCCGCGGGCAGCACGCCGCCGTTGGCGTAGAGGTGGTCGATCGTCTCCGAGGCGAGCCCCTCGATCACGCGGCGGCCGGAGTAGAGCTTGTCGAACCCCTGCACCTTGTCCGACTTGTAGTCCTGCGCGTTGATGCCGAGCGACTTGGCCTTCATCCGCAGGTTCGTGTCTTTCGACACGAGCACCACCTGCCGTGGCGCCTCCTCGGCCTGGATCGCGAGCGTGGTGCGGAGGATGCGGTGGTCGGGCGTGTCTTGCAGGAAGGCGTCGTCGAGCTGCGGCGCCGAGCCCCGCCCGAGCACCACGCGGATCGAGCCGAGGCCTTCGCCGAGCGGGCTGCCCTCGCGGGAGAGCACGTCGCCGGTGAGGGCGTCGAGCCGCCGGAGGAACTCGCGGGCCTGGAAGTGGATGTCTTCGTTGCCGCGTTTGAACTGGTCGAGTTCCTCGAGCACCGTGATCGGCACGGCGACGTCGTGCTCGGCAAACTTCCGCAGGCAGCCGCTGTCGTGAAGGATGACGTTGGTATCGAGGACGAAGAGCTTCGATCGGGCTTCGGTCATCGTTCCTCCAGTGAACGATCCACGGCGATCCCTGCAGCGCCGCACCGCATTCCGCCATCGGAATGGTACGCCCCCCGCCTCCCAGGCGGCAGGCCGATTTCCCGGGCGTCCCCAGCGGCGAGTGTGAGTTTTTCGTGAGTCTGGCCGATCCGCATCGAATCCTCATCGAGCGGTGCTGAAATGCTGGAGTCAGGGGACACCGACCACACTAGAGGCCAGACCGATGCCTGCCACGATGCCGACCATTCAAACCGACGCCGTGTTTGCGGCCGATGCCGTGAATGAACTACTCGACTTCGTCGTCCGCGACCCCCGCTTTCCCACGCTCGGCCTCCGGGGCGCGATCACGCTCGTGGTGGGCCGCCGCCTGGGAACGCCGCCGAGCGAGGAACTCGTGACGCTGATGGCCCGCGCGTTTTGGGACGCGTGGGACGACCGGCTGAACGAGTATGAGGAAGCCCCGCCAGCGTCTACGTCGCTCGACGACGACGACTGAAGCGTCAGGGCGGCGGCGGAGGCGGCTTGACCTGCCCCCGCCACGGCTTCGACGACCGCTGCTTTTGGCCGGTCGGCTTGGCGAGCATCACGGCGATCCCCGCCGCAAGCGCGATCACGAGTATCAGCCAGAATCGGGTCGGCATCGGGGCTTTGTTCTTTGAACAGTTTGTGACGCGGGCTCGAGCGACACCACGAGCCTACTCCGCAGCCGCATCGCTCGGAGTTCGTCCCGGATCGCCAATCGGCGGACTCGCTTGAGCAGGCCTTTGCGTGCCGCGACCATAAGGGTACCCCTTCATGAGAAAGAGAACCGGACGCTGAAAACCAGCGTCTCTTTCTACGCGGCCCAGCCGCGGAAAGATCGAAAAATCGGCCACGGGTTGTTGGTGTGCCGCCGCTCGGGGCTGCCCATGCCCGTCGCCGGACGCTCCCTGCGGGCATGCGACTGTCGCGCCGTCGCCGCCGGCCCGGCGTCGGCTCCGGCTTACGGTCGCCGGGCGCGGCCCGGCTCCCAGCATCCTGCCCTCCGCTCGCTCGATGCCGACTTCGCTCCGCCATCCATGGCTCCGCTCGTCGACAACGCCGGCTCCCGGGCACGGGCAGCCCCTCGCTGTTCTCCCCCCGTAGCACAGGTTTTCAACCTGTGTGTCTTTCCCGTTCGCATCGCCCCTCCGGTGCCATTCCGGAACAACAAACAGCCGGCCGGAATCACACGCTGTGCTCCGGTGGCGAGCACAGCGTGTGCCGTCCTCTTAGGCATGGAGTCTTTCGATGCTACTCGTGACCGGCGTGCAGTTCCGCACGCTCATGGCCGCTGCTGCAGCCATTTTTTTCGCCTCCTCAACCACTTGTGCGCAGACTTCCTGAACTCGGTGGCGGCGACTGACCCTTACTCGCTCTCCAACACGAACATGGGCAGCGACGCCCGTGGCGGCATCACGCAAAGCGGTGCATCGGGTTCCTACACCTACGCGTTCAAGGCGAATATGGGCGACAAACTAGTGAACGGCCGTAAGGCCTCGGACGCGGGGTAACGGCACCTCTCGCCGCTGATTCGTCCCAGCCCGCGCGCCCGATTCGTCCCAGAAATCCCGATTCGTCCCTACCCATGCCCGATTCGTCCCATTTTGGATTTCACGGGATTGCGGGCTAGGGCATGACGCGTACAACGCCTGAAGTGGAAGTGCGCTACCAATACTTCCCCAGCAGTTGATCGGTTCCTCATCCCGCCCAGGTGTTTGCTCATGATGCTCGTCGCTCGGATGCCCCGCGTCGTCTTTTCCATCGGCGTGGTGGCCTACCTGCTCGGCGGTGCCCCGTCGGCACGTGCCCAGTCAACCACCACCTACGGCAGTGGCGGCAGCTCGAACACGTTCACCGGCGGCACGATCGACCCCGGCGACACGGTGCTCTTGAACGACGGCGCGACCGTCACGGGCGACGTTACCGCCGACGGCACGCTGCAGTTCAATCAGTCGGTCGGCAACACCCTCACGATCAGCAATCTGATCTCGGGCACCGGCACGCTCTCGCTGACGAACACCGGCACGCTCAATCTGGCCGGCACGTCGGGAGGGGAGGGAGTTGAGAATACCGTCGTTCTGGACATGACGACCTCCGCGTCGTTGGGGGTGCTGGAGATCAATTCCGCAAGTGGAAACCTCTGGGTAGGCGGCAATGGCACCGGCACGCTCAACGTGACTGGTGGCCGTGTCAACAACGCGAGCGGCCAACTCGGTGTCAACCCCGGCAACCTCGGCACGGCCACGGTGCCGAGCGGCACGTGGGCCAACAGCGGCAATCTTACCGTCGGCGTCAGCGGCACAGGCACGCTCAATGTGACTGGCGGCTATGTCAGCAACGTGAACGGCATTATCGGCAACAACGCGGGCGGCGTCGGCACGGCCACGGTGTCGAGCGGTACGTGGGCCAACAGTGGCGGTCTCACCGTCGGCAGTTCCGGCACCGGCACGCTGAACTTGTCTGGCGGCTATGTCAGCAACACTTCCGGCCTACTCGGCTTCGCCGCTGGCAGCAACGGCACGGCTACGGTGTCGGGCGGCACGTGGGCCAACAGTGCCCAGCTCACGCTCGGCTTCTCCGGCACCGGCACGCTCAACGTAACTGGCGGCCGTGTCAGCAACACGGTTAGCAATCTAGGCTCCACCGCCCGCAGCGTCGGCACGGCCACGGTGTCGAGCGGCACGTGGGCCAGCAGCAGCAACCTCGACGTTGGCGTCAGCGGCACCGGATCGCTCGACGTGACCGGCGGCTATGTCAGCAGCATCAGTAACAGCCATATTGGCCGCAACGTCGGCAGCAGTGGCACGGCCACGGTGTCGAGCGGCACGTGGGCCAACACTGGCGCGCTCAGGGTCGGCGACAGCGGGAACGGAACGCTCAACGTGGATGGCGGCTATGTCGATGTCACAGGGGGTGGCTTTCTTGGCCGCCAAACCGGCGGCGTCGGCACCGCCAACGTGTCGAGCGGCACGTGGGCCATGAGCGGCGGTCTCACCGTCGGCAATAGCGGTACCGGAACGCTCAACGTGACTGGCGGCCGTGTCAGCAACGCGGCTGTCACTCTTGGTAACTTCGCCAACAGCGTTGGCACGGCCACGGTGTCGAGCGGCACGTGGGCCAGCAGCGAAGGTCTCGGCGTCGGCAACGCCGGCACCGGCACGCTCAACGTGTCTGGCGGCTATGTCAGCAGCGCGAACGGCCAACTCGGCTCCAGCGCCAACAGCGTCGGCACGGCCGCGGTGACGAGCGGCACATGGGCCAACAGCGGCGATCTTACCGTCGGCGTCAGCGGCACAGGCACGCTCAATGTGACTGGCGGCTATGTCAGCAACGTGCGCGGCGTTATCGGCAACAACGCCCGCAGCTTCGGCACCGCCACAGTGTCGAGCGGCACGTGGGCCAATAGCTTTGATCTCACCGTCGGCAATAGCGGCACCGGCACGCTCACCATGTCGGGCGGTCTCGTGTCAGTAGCGAACGTTCTCTATAAGGGGGGCTTCGGCACCATCAATCTGAATTCCGGCGGCACGCTCCAGATCGGCGTCGGTAGCAACACCGGTTTTATGAACGTGTCGACGCTCACGAACAACGGCACACTCATCTTCAATCGGTCCGATGCCTCGACCTACTCGGGCAGCATCAGCGGCACGGGCGCAGTCACAAAACTCGGCGGCGGCACCCTCACGCTCTCCGGTAACAATAGCTACACCGGCGCCACGACGATCAGCTCCGGCGCGCTACTCATCGGTGACGACGGCACGACGGGATCCATCGCCGGAGACGTGGTGAACAACGCCGCGCTCATCTTTAACCGGTTCGATGCCTCGACCTACTCAGGCATCATCAGCGGCACGGGTGCCGTCACGAAGCAGCGTAGCGGCACCCTGACGCTCGACGGGGCCAACTCCTACTCTGGCGTCACCACGATCTCCGACGGTGTGCTCGCCCTCTCGGGCACGGGACGTATTGGCACGGGCGGTTTGGATCTCGGCACCACCGGCAGTCCCGGCGAGTTCGACCTCTCGGGCCTCACGGCGGGCACCTACTCGCTGCCTGCGACAGGCAACCTCGTCGGCGTGGGCACGCTCTCGGGCAGCAGCAAGTCGCTCGCCGTGCTCGGCTCGTACCTCCCGGGCAACAGCCCCGGCACGGTCACGCTCGGCTCTGGCCTCTCGCTCGACCTCTCGAACTCCGGGAGCAGCGTGTTTGAGATCACTGACCCTGCCTTTACGGTCGGCACCTATGACCTCGTGAACGGCGACGGCAGCGTGGTGTTCGGCGGGATTCTCAACCTCGCCTTCAGCGGTGGTTCCTACGCCGATGGCACCGACGTGCTGCAACTCTTCGCGAACAACGGCGGCCGCTCGGGCAACTTCTCGGCGGTGAACGCCACCGGACTCGCGGCTGGGCAGTCAGCCACGTTCAATCCGACGACGGGCTTCATCACGGTCGTGCCCGAGCCCTCGACGTGTGCATCGCTGCTCGCCGGACTTGCCTACGGCGGCTCTGTCGTATTCCGCCGTCGCCGCGCTCGCTGACCGGATGCACAAGCAGCCCGCGGCGAAAACCGTCTTTCTCGTCAGTGCCCCGTCCTGGACTCGAACCAGGAACCCTCTGATTAAGAGTCAGATGCTCTGACCAATTGAGCTAACGGGGCTGAACCGCTTTTTTACCCACCACGCACCGCCCCGACAAGGGTCGGCCCCGCCGCCGCCGCGGCGCAGAGGCCACGGCCAGGACGCCGCGTTGCAGGGATTCGCAACCAACCGCTACATTCCGCGCTCGAAACCGGCCCCGCGGCGCCGCCACGCGGCCGGACTCGGTTTTTGCAACTCGCTTCTGGAGACGACTCGATGGGTAGGTTCGACGGGATGAAGGGGCTCGTGCTCGGCGTGGCCAACGATCACTCGATCGCCTGGGCGATCGCCAAGATCATCATGGCCGAGGGCGGCCAGATCGGCTTCACCCACCTCCCCGATCGCCCAGACGACGAACGGCAGCGAAACCGCCGCCGCGTCGCCCTGCTCACCGACCCCGAACCAAACGCCAAGTTCCTCGTGCCCATGGACGTGTCGAGCGACGACCAGATCGCCGCCGTCATGGACCGTGGCAAGCAGGAGTTTGGCACGATCGACTTCCTGCTCCACTCGATCGCCTACGCTCCCCTCGAGGATCTCAAAGGGGAAACCACCAACTGCAGCCGCGAGGGCTTCCGCCTCGCCATGGAGACGAGCGCCTACAGCCTGCTCGCGGTCGGCCGGCTCTCCCGCAGCTTCCTCTCCAAAGACTCGTCGATCCTCACCCTCACCTACTTCGGCGGCGAGAAGGTGGTGCCCGGCTACAACATCATGGGCGTCTGCAAGGCGACCCTCGACATGTGCATGCGCTACATGGCCTTCGACCTCGGCCCCGCCGGCGTCCGCGTCAATGCGGTCAGTGCCGGCCCGCTGCGGACGCTCGCCGGCCGCGGCGCGGGCGTGGACGACATGCTCGGCCTCTATCAGCACATGTCGCCGATGGGCCGCAACATCACCCACGACGAGGTCGGCAAGGCCGGCGCCTGGCTGCTCTCCCGCGACTCGCAGGGGATCTCCGGCGAGATCCTCCATGTGGATGCGGGCTACAACGTGATGGGCTCGCCAGGCCGGCTTCTCGACCTCGTGCCCAAGCAGGCAGGGCAGGAGTGAGCCCGGAGTGAGGCGAGCGTGACCACGATCGCCGTCGCCGTGGTGCTGCGACACGGCCATGCGCTCGTGGGACGCCGCGCCGCCGATGCGATCGACGCGGCGGGCCTCGACGAGTTTCCCGGCGGCAAGGTCGAACCGGGCGAATCTCCGGCCAGCGCCGCGGCGCGGGAGTGCCTCGAGGAGGCCGGAGTTGCCGTGCGGATCGATGCCCTGCTCGATCGCGTGGCCAGCACCTCGGCCAGCGGATCGCTCGACATCCTCTTCTTCGCTGCCACGCCGCTCGACGACCGCGAGGAGCCGCTTATCCCCTTCGCGTGGGTGCCGATCGACGAACTCGCCTTGCTGCGGTTTCCGCCGGCAAATGCCCGCGTGCTCGCCCGGCTCGCTCAGGGCGGGTCGTAGCCGCCGGGATGCCACGGATGGCAGCGGCCGATCCTCGCGAGCCCCTTCGCCGCGCCGCGAACCGCCCCATACTTCTCCACCGCCTCGCGGAAGTACGTGCTGCACGTGGGTTGAAACCGGCAGTGGCGGCCGAGCAGCGGGCTGAGTGTGAGCTTGTAGAGCACCACGCCGGCGATCAGGGCTGCCGACGCAGCACGGTCGCAGAGCCTGCAGACCGCGCCGCAGGCGCCGCCGGGCGTGGTCGCCATCAGCGCCTCCGCTTCGGCTTCACTGCTGCGTCGTCGCGAGGCCTGGGCACGGCATCCGCATAGCCCCGCCGCCCCACCACCCGCGTCGCCAGGGCGGCGATCATCGCCTCGACGTCCCGCGCCCCCGCCTCGCCGACCGGCGGCTCTCCGGAACGCACAACGATCACAAAATCGTTGCCGGCGGGGAGCCGCGACCGCACCTGCCGAAACGCCTCCCGCAGCCGCCGCTTCCAACGGTTTCTCACCACCGCCGAGCCGATCCGTCGCGAGACCGACAGGCCGACGCGAACGCCGTCGGGACTCGTGCGGTTCAACGAGGCATAGAGCACCAGCGGCCCCGCCGACGCGCTCTGCCGCGTGTCGTACACGCGGGAAAAATCCGTCGGCCGCAGAAGCCGCATCCGCCGCGAAAACCCGGCCGGACGCGACGTCACCACTTCAGCGCCGCCCGCGGGTTCGCAGTCGCCGTAGCCTGCGCGGCCTTCGCCGCCTCGAGCAACCCGTCAAGCACTGTGGCGTCGCCTGTGTCGGGTAGCACGATCTGCACCTCGGCGATCAAGTCGCCCTTCGCGCCGTTGGCGTGCCGCACGCCCATGCCGCCGGCCCGCAGCTTGCGGCCGCTGCTGGTTCGCGGCGGCACCTTGAGGGCGATGGTGCCCCACGGCGTGGGCACGTCCACCTTCGCCCCCTCGATCGCCTCGGCCAGCGTGATCGGGAGCATCACTTCGAGCGTGTCGCCGTCGCGATGAAATACTGGATGCTGCTCGATGCCCACGTCGAGCAGCAGATCGCCCGCCGGCCCGCCGCCTGTGCCGGGCTGGCCCTGCCCGCGGAGCCGCATGCGAGCCCCGTCGGGAATGCCCTGCGGGATGGTGACGCTGATCGTCTCCTTCTTCCCACTGCGATCGATGGCGACATCCGCCTTGCCGCCGTCGATGGCCAACGTGAAGGGGATGCTCATCCGCGCCGTGACGTCTTCTCCGGGCGTCTGCGTCTGCCGACGCCGCCGACCACCGGCCCCCGCCGATCGCGAGCGACCGCCGCCGAAGAGCTGCTCAAAGCCCCCCGCGCCGCCAAACAGGCTTTCGAGGTCGATCTCCGCACCGCCGCCACCCGGAGCCCCGCCCGCACCCGGAAATGGCCCGCCGCCCCAGCCACCGCCACGCGGCCCGCCCGCACCGACGCCCTCGAACGAACTGCCGTAGCGGTCGTACATCTCCCGCTTGCTCGGGTCATTGAGCACGTCGAAGGCCGCCTGCAGCTGCTTGAACTTCTCCTTGGCGGAGTCGTCGTCGGGATGCAGGTCGGGGTGGTACTTGCGGGCAAGTTCCCGATAGGCCTTGCGGATGTCCTCGGCCGATGCCGTCCGCGGCACGCCAAGCGTCTGGTAGTAGTCATCCGCCATCGAAACGGGCTCTCCGCGATCGGGGAAGCGTAACGCAACCGATTCTAGAAGTGGCCGCGTAACCCCTCAAGGCGGCGCCATCCCGGCCGCAGTCCCACGCCTCACGGCGTTGCGCTTTTCACTTCTGCGTCGGCGGCGGTGGCTGACCGTTGCTCCAGAAACTCGGACTGGCACCGTCGCGGTGGCTGCCCCTCGGCCGGCGTCAGCAGCCGGAAGACACCGTCGGGATCGAGCCGCCGCGCCCGCATGTTGTCGGCGAGATACACCGGCAGGATTTCGCGGAGGATCCGCGTGACCAAGTCGGGGGCCAGCACCGGAAACATCACCTCGACGCGGCGGAAGAAGTTTCGCGGCATCCAGTCGGCGCTCGAGAGAAAGACCTTCGCCTCCTCGTCGGGGCCAAACACGTAGATCCGACTGTGCTCCAGGAACCGATCCACGACACTCCGCACGCGGATCGTCTCGCTCAAGCCCGGCACGCCGGGCCGCAGCCCGCACATGCCGCGTGCCACGATGTCGATCGGCACGCCCGCCTGGCTGGCCCGGTAGAGCGACTCGATCACGCGGTGATCCACGATGGCGTTGAGCTTGGCGAAGATCCGCGATGGCCGCCCTTCCCGAGCACGCTGCGCCTGCTCGTCGATGAGTTCGATCGTGCGGCGGTGGAGATCATTCGGGGCCACGATCAACCGCTGCCAAGAATGGCCCTGGGAATAGCCCGTGAGCAGGTTGAAGAGGGCCGAGGCGTCTTCCGCGATCGCCTCGTCGGCCGTAAACATGCCCATGTCGGTGTAGGAGAGCGCGGTCGTGGGGTTGTAGTTGCCGGTGCCGAGGTGGACGTACCTGCGCAGCCCCTGCCCCTCCTGGCGAACCACCATCGACACCTTGCAGTGGGTCTTGAGGTCGAGGAAGCCAAACACCACGTGCACGCCCGCCCGCTCCATCTGCCTCGCCCAGCTCACGTTGTTCGCCTCGTCGAACCGCGCCTTGAGCTCCACCAGCGCCGTCACGTGCTTTCCTGATTCCGCCGCCGCCATCAGCGCCCGCGAGATCGGCGAGTCGCCGCTGGTGCGGTAGAGCGTCTGCTTGATGGCGAGCACGCGGGGGTCGGCGGCCGCGGCCGTCACGAACTCCACTACCGGATCAAACGAGTCGTACGGATGGTGGAGCAGGATGTCGCGTTGGGCGATCGCCGCGAAAATGTCGGGGCCGCGTCGTTCCAGGCCGCGGGGGATTCGGGGCGTGAACGGCTTGTCGTGCAGTCGCTCGAAGCCGGGCAATTTGTAGAGTTCCCAGAGCGACGTGAGGTCGAGCGGACCGTCGATCCGATAGACCTCGCTGTAGTCGTCGCCCTGGCCGTGGCCCCTGCCCTGCAGGCCTTCCTCGTCGATGATCATCTCGGCGAGCATGTCGTTGGCCTTCGACGCGATCTCGATCCGGACCGCCTGCCCCCGCTGGCGGGCCTTGATCCGGTCTTCGATCAGCTTGAGCATGTCGTCCGACTCCTGCTCGAGCAGGTCGACGTCGCTGTCGCGGGTGATGCGGAAGGCCGTCCACGATTCGACGGTGAAGCCACCGAAGAGCTCGGGCAGACGCGCCGAGACGACATCCTCGAGCAGCACGAAGGGAAACGTTCCTGGCTCGCCGCCCGAGACCGCCACGATTCGCGGCAGCACCTGCGGCACCTGCACCACCGCAAACATCCGCTTGGGGCCGAGCCCCTCGCTACGGTGCAGCATCACGCCGAGGTAGAGCCCGCGGTTGTGGTAGCGAGGCGACGGGTGGGCCGGGTCAACCGCCATCGGCGTGAGGATCGGCAGGGCCCGCTCGTGAAAGAAGCGGTCGACCTGCTCCCGCTGGCCGCCCTCCAAAGACTCGTATCGCAGCAGGCGAAAGCCCTCGGCCGCCATCGCCGGACCGATGCTCTCCCGCACACAGGCGTACTGCCGGGCCACCAACTCCTGCGTGCGGCAGGCGAGCGCCTTGAGCTGGGTCATCGCGGTCATGCCGTCGGGCGAGTAGTCCTGGGGGGCACTCTCGCCGAAGGCCTGCTCCCGCAGCCCGGCCACGCGGATCATGAAGAACTCGTCGAGGTTCGAGCTGAAGATCGCCAGAAACTTCAGCCGCTCCATCAGCGGGTTGTCATGATTCTCGGCCTCCTCCAGCACCCGCTGGTTGAAGTCGAGCCAACTCAACTCGCGGTTGATGAAGCAGTCGGGCCCAAAGGTGGTGCCTGTCGCCTCGTCGCTGCCTGTCGCCATGCCTGTCGTTCCTCCGAATCCACTGACCGATCCGCATCACAATGCCGGGGTGACGAGTGTACTCTTGTAATCGCCTTCGACGCGGCGTCAGCCCCTCACGAGACGCTCACATTCACGCTCCAGTCGCTCCAACCGTCATGCCCGCTGCAGCCGCGGCCGTCGCGGGCCTCACGTGCCCCGCAGGTGGCCGTGGCTGGTGTGCCGCCGTCGCCGGCATTCTGGAGGCGACCGCGGCCAAGCCGGGCAATGTGCATCCCCGAGCCTCGTTCCCCGACCTCTCCCACGCCGACCTTGTGGCGGCGGCGGTGGCGATCGCGCCGGTTTTGGAACGCGCCGCGACCGCGCCGCTCGGCCGCACGATCCTCGAAGCCGTGTCGGCGGCCCGATCCGCTGCCGATACGAACGCAAACCTCGGCATCATCCTCCTCACGGCACCGCTGGCGGCCGTGCCGGATGGCGAACCGCTGAGCGCCGCCACGGTCGATCGCGTATTCGCTCGTCTCGATGCGGCCGACGCGGCCGACGTCTACCACGCGATTTCGCTCGCGCGGCCAGGCGGCATGGGCCAGGTCAACCGCGACGACATCGCCGGGCCGCCGCCGACCGATCTCCGCGCGGCCATGCGGGCTGCCGCCGACCGCGACCAGATCGCCCGCCTCTGGGCCGAGGGCTTCGGGCCACTCTTCGCCGGCGCGGTCGCCGATCTCAGCACCTGTCTGGAAGCGGGCATGCCGCTTCTCGACGCGATCGTCGAGTGCCATCTCCGCCAGTTGGCCCGCGAGCCCGACTCGCTGATCGCGCGGAAGCACGGGGCGGCTGCGGCCGCCAAAGTCTCCGCCGCCGCCGCCGCGATCCTGCGGCTCTCAGCCACCGAGCGGCCGGCCGCCACGGCCGCCTTCGA
>QWPO01000072.1 GCA_003669255.1 Planctomycetota bacterium
CAACGCGTTTGAGAAAACACCAGCAAACAAGCTGTTTTCCCAAATCGGCCACACTTTTCCGGAGGAGTGTGATCGTAACCAGTTGCGGCTATTCGACTTCTAACCGGACAGTACTGGTTTTCAACCTGTGCCCGCTAGCCTTCCCCCGTAGCACAGGTTTTCAACCTGTGCCCTCATGGGCGCCGTGAAGACACACAGGTTGCCAACCTGTGCTACGAAGGCATAGAAGGCACACAGGTTGGAAACCTGTGCTACGGATTGAAAACCTGTGCTACGGGAAACGGGTGCTACGAGAGCCGCCGGGTTATCGGTCGGCTCCGTCGCGCTGCTGCCGCAGCAGTTGCTCCCGAGCGCGACGGAGGTTGTCGCGGGCCTTCTCGTTGGCGGGATCCAGCCGCAACGCTTCCTCGTAGTGGGTCACAGCCTCTGCGAGCCGCCCTTCATTCTCGAGAATGTAGCCGAGGTTGTTGTGCACCGGCGCCGAGTTCGGCATCAGCCGCAGCACCTCCCGAAAATGGACGGTTGCCTCGGAGGTGTTTCCCAGCACGGCGAGCGCGTTGCCGAGATTGGCGTGGATCTCGGCGACGTCGGGGTTGATCCGCAGCGCCTCCTGGTAGTGCGGGATCGCCTCCTGAGGCCGGCCGAGTTGCAGCAGCGTCGCGGCTAGGTTGTTATGGGCCTGGAACGCCGTGGGCCTCAACCGCAAGGCTGCCTCGTAGTGCTCAATCGCCTCCTGGGGGCGGCCGAGGTTGCCCAGCTCGGCTCCCAGATTCGTGTGGGCCGTCCAGGAGTCGGGGTTCTTCGAGAGCGAGTCTTGCATCAGGCTGACGTTCGACGTGAACACGCTGCTCCGCTGCCACGTGAGCGCCATGCAGCCGACCACGAGCACCGACGCGACCCCCGTGGCAAAGGGCCGCCAGCGCGGGATGGCGGCGGCCGCTCGTAGGCCGGCCGCCACGAGGAGCGTGATCGCCGGGAGAGCCAGGTATTGAAGGTGGTCTGACACCAGCGAGTAGCGACGAAACCACATCGGCAGGATGCCCAGCACCGGACCGAGCGACACGAGATAGCAGCCCAGTCCCATCGCGAGCGGCCGGCGCCAGCCCGGATCGAGCCGGTGGATGCCAGCCGCCGCGCCGAAGAGAGCGGCAAGGGGCAGCCAGGCCGTGATGGCGGCCGGATCGACCGTCCACCGCGGATAGAGCATCGCCAGCCGCACCGGCAGGAGCGCCTTGGAAAGATAGAACCATGCCACCCAGCCGCTCGCCGCGATCCGCGAGAGCAGGCCATCGGCGGCCGCGTCGCCTGGAACGCCAGTGCCCGACGTCTGCCGCCAGAGCGTCATCAGGCCCATCACGAGCGCGAGCAGAAAGAAGGGGATCGTGCGGAAGACATCCTGCCGATCGATTCGCCCCCGCCGCCACCATGCGAAGGCCAGGAGCATGACCGGCAGGACGACCGTGGAGGTCTTCGCCAGCAGCGCCATCAGAAAGGCCACCAGCGACGCGGCATACCAGACCCGCCGGCCCGTGGCATCAAACCAGAGCCAAAACAGCAGGGCCGCAGCGTAGAGCGTGAGCGAGAGGCAGTTCTTCAGCTCCGCGATCCACGCCACGGAGGCGACCGTCACCGGATGGACGGCAAACAGGATCGCCCCGAGCCAAGCCCAGGGAACGCCAAGCTGCCGCCCGATGCGCCAGACCAGGATCGAGCCGATCGCATGCAGCACCAGATTGACGGCGCGATAGCCCGCGGGGTTCATGCCCCAGAGTCGCCACTCGAGCCAGAACATCGAGTTGGAAAGCGGCCAGTAGTCCTGCGCCTGGTTGGTGAGCCAGATGCCGCGCAGGCCGCCGTCGTCGTGGATCAGGCGGTGCGTCAGCGTGGAGGGCACGGCCGCGATCCAGTTGTCGTCGTCCCAGAGAAACCCGCCGCTCAGAGACGGCCAGAAGGCCAGGAGCACGGCCAGCCCGATAACAACGCCGCCGGCCAGCCCGATCCACGAAGGCGGCTGGTCGCTAGTGGGCGTTTGGGCGGCCTCACGGCCTGTTCGTCGTGCCTTCGGCCGCTTCATTCGTCAGAGAATAGGTCGGCCAACGTGACTTCAGCAAGCGTCGGACGATCAGGCCGTTTGTGTACTACGGGTTTTCCATAAGCCTTGCGCGGCCGTTTGGACAAGCCCAACGCCGTGAGGCGTGGGGTGCGGCCAAAACAGAGTCGGCATCCTCTCGACCGCGCCCGAGGCCTTACGGCCTTCGGCTTGCACGGGCGGCCACTCACGTCCGTACAAGCCCAACGCCGTGAGGCGTAGGGGGAATCACTGTCCCGTGTCGACTGCGGACTGGCGGCCTGACCTTCACGCCTATAATCACGGCGATGCGAACGCTCTTTCTCGTACCGACGGACCTTGAGCGACAGGTTCTTGCACCGCTCGTCGCTCCCGCCGTGGGCCGTGATGATCGCCTGGAGCTCTGCGGGTTCGGCCCCGTGGCCGCCGCGGCCCGCACGTCGCTGCTTGTGGCCCGGCACCAGCCGGAGCGGGTCGTGCTCGTGGGCATCGCCGGCAGGCTGGATGATCGCCTCGCCCTCGCTGCCGCCTATCGCTTCCAGCAGGTGGGCTGCTTCGGCATCGGCGTGGGATCGCGGGACGACTTCATCCCGGCTGGCAGCCTCGGATGGCTCCAGTGGCCGGGCGATACGGCCGATGGATCTCCCGCCATCGGCGACGCGATCGCCTGCGCGACCGACGGCATCGCCACGCCCCGGGCCGATCTGCTGCTCACGGCCTGCGCGGCCTCGGCCACCGCCGACGACGTGCTCGCTCGGAAGCGGGCGTTTCCCACAGCCGTGGCCGAAGACATGGAGGGCTTCGCCGTAGCGTTCGCCTGCCGGCTTGCCGGCGTGCCATGCGAGATCGTCCGCGGCATCTCGAACACCGCCGGCGACCGCGACCAATCGCGGTGGCAGACGACCGCCGCGCTCCACGCCGCCGGCGACCTGGCCGCCCAGGTGATCGCGAGGGCGTCGTGAGCCGCATCATCCGGCTGGGCATCTCGACGTGCCCCAACGACACCTTCGCCTTCCACGGCCTACTCACCCGCGCGGTGGACTGGCAGGGGCTGACGTTTGAGGTTGTGTTACTCGACATCCAGCAACTCAACGACCGGCTGCTGGCCGGCGACTTCGATGTCGCCAAGACGAGCTTCCACGCCGCCCTCTCGCTGGCCGACGACTACGTGGTGCTGCCGAGCGGCTCGGCCCTCGGCTTCGGCGTGGGGCCGCTGCTCCTCTCGGCACCAGCCGGCGGTGTGCCAACCAGCCCCGGGCAGCTCACGCTCTGCCCGGGCAGGCACACCACGGCGGCGCTGCTCTTCGAACTCTTTCACCCGCGCACCACGCGCGTGGAGCACGTGGTGTTTTCCGAGATCATGCCGGCGCTCGAGGCCGGTCGGGCCGACTTCGGCGTCTGCATCCACGAGGGACGGTTCACCTGGGAGCAGCACGGCCTTGGGCTCGTGGAAGACCTCGGCACCCGCTGGGAGACTGAGACGGGCTGCCCGCTCCCCCTGGGCGGCATCGTGGCAAGCCGGCGGCTGCCTGCCGGCACGATCGCCGCAGTGCAGCGGGTGATCCACGACTCGCTAAGGCTCGCGCTGGCCGACCGAGATGCGGCGCTCCCCACGATGCGGGCCCATGCGCAGGAGCACAACGACGCGGTGCTCATGCAGCACGTCGATCTCTACGTGAACGACTGGACGGTGAACCTGGGGCCCGTTGGCATGCGGGCCCTGGAGGAACTCTCGGCCCGGGCCGCGTCGATCGGCCTAGGAACAGGCCGCCGGCTCGAGATCTTCGCGGGCTGTGGCAAGTGAAAGCCGACCGGCCGTGAGGCCGCGGGCAAACCACGCTGGATGCGGCGTCTGATGGCGGTTCGCCCCACGCCTCACGGCGTTGGGCTTGTACGGGCGTGAGTGGCCACTCGTGCAAGCCGAAGGCCGCAGGCGTCCCCCCGGGCTCATCCCCTCGCTACACTGCCCAACTCGTCATCACCCAGAGGGAACTCAAAGAGTTTTTCGTCATGCGATGCGGCCGGCCTACCGCGATCTCGTTTCTGTTCGCCTCAGTTCTGTCGCTCACCATCGTCGCCACCTCGCGCGGCGACGTCGCCGACACGCTCTACACCGGAGGCGACATCATCACGATGCGCGGGCCGCAGCCCGAGATGGCCGAGGCCCTCGCCGTCAAGAATGGAAAGATCGTGTTCGTCGGTCCGCTCGCCGAGGCAAAGGCCGTCGTCGGCCCGGCAACGACAACAATCGACCTCGCTGGGAAGACGCTTCTTCCCGGATTCATCGACACCCACGGCCACTTCGTCTACTTCGGCAAGAACCTCGTCGATGCCGATCTCTTCGGCTGCACCGACATCCCCGACCTGCTCACGCGGATGAGGAGGCAGGCGGAGCGGACACCCGCCGGGGCCTGGATCGTGGGCTTCGGCTACCAGCCGCGGCAGATGAAAGAGAACCGCGCGCCCACGATCGAAGAACTCAACGGCGTGGCCGCCGACCGCCCTGTGATGATCGTCGATTCCTCGGGCCACCTCGGAGCTGGCAATTCGAGGGTCTTTGACGTCGCCGGCATCACGGCCGACACGCCGAATCCCGAGGGCGGCTCGTTCACGCGCAAGGCGGGCGGAACATCGCTCGCGGGGCCGATGGAGGAGACGGCCCTCAATGCGGTCCGCAGTAAGCGACCGCCGTTCACCGGGGAGTTGGCCGACGCCGTGATCACCGGCGCTGCCACCCTCTGGGCCCGCTACGGCCAGACCACGGCGATGGAGGCGGGCCTCGGCCTCGGCAGCGACGATATCGAGGTGGTGGTCAACGCAATCGACAAGAACCTCCTGCCGATCGACCTCTATATCGCCGCCAAAGACTCCACCGTAGACGACACGCTCACGGCGGCCTATGGCGTGGCCTCGGCCTACAACCCCAAGCCCGACGGCACGCTCGAAAAGCTCCGCGCCGCCCGCACCGATCTCGACAAGCGGTATGTGAACCGCGTTCGGCTGGGCGGCATCAAGTTCTGGCTCGACGGCAGCATCGACACCGCCTGGTTCACGAAGCCGTATGCCACCAATCCACCGGGCAAGACCGGCGGCTACTCGGGCTTCCGCCAGATCCCCGACGAGGTGATCGACGCCGCCTTCGATCGCTTCTGGCCCACCGAGATGCAGATCCACATGCACATGAACGGCGACGCCGCCGCCGACCAGGCCCTCGCCGCGATCGACAAGGCAGTGAAGAAGCACGGCATGCGGGACGCCCGGCCGGTGTTCGTGCATGCCTCGTGGCTGCGGCCCGACCAGATCGAGAAGATGAAGACCTGTGGCGCGATCCCGAGCTTCCTGCCGTCGGGCATCGTGCCGGGGGGCGACGGCGTGGTGAGGCTCTGGGGACCGGAGCGGGCGGCGGGGTCGATGGCCACGCGGACGTTCCTCCGAGCCGGCCTGCCGTTCACGTTCTCGCACGACGCGCCCGTGTCGCCGCAGCCGTGGATCCTGGCGCTGGTCGACGCCGGCACCAACCGACAAAGTGCGAGTGGTCAGGTGATCGGCCCCGACGAGCGGATCTCGCCCTACGACGGCCTCCGCGCCGTCACGGCGATGGCCGCGTATCAGCTCAAGGAAGAGAAGACGAAGGGCACGCTGGAAGCGGGTAAACTCGCTGACCTCGTGATCCTCGAAAAGAACCCGCTGAAGGTCGATCCGGTTACGATCAAAGACATCGCGGTGGTCGAAACGATCAAGGAAGGCAAGACCGTATTTCGTCGCTGAAGCAGCGAGATAACGGCGGGTGGCACGCGAACCCTTCGGAGTATCGCGGCACGAATGCCGACAGGATCCAGAGTGTCGGCTGCCGAGCCTCGCTCGCAACGCCGATCGCCGCCGGATACACTGGAACTCATGATCAAGAATCCGGATGAGTACCAGCGGACGGCCGAACTTGAGCGCTGGGAAGCCTTGCGACGAATGAGCGTCGAGGAGTCTATCGCCGTGGGCGAGGCGCTCCTCACCTCGGAGATCATGCGGCTGGCGGAGTTCCCGGACGATGATCGGCCTCAGAGCCTGGCGATCGCCTTGGGAATCCACCCGCTGCCCGCTCGACACTGAGGTACGACCGCGTGGCGGCGAGCGAGTTTGATGCCTTCTGCCGATTCGCCTTCGTCTTTCTCCAGGGCCGGGGAACGCGGTATCTCGTCGTCGGTGGGCTCGCCGTCGTTGTCGTCGGTGAGCCGCGCACCACGGCGGACGCCGATGTCATTGTCTTCGTGTCGCAGACCGAGGCCGAGTTGCTGATCGCCCAGGCGGCTGAGGCTGGCTTCGAGCTCCGGGAGGACGTCGAACGCCGCAGGCTCGAGGAAACCGGCACCATGCGGTTTCGAAAGGGCCGTTATCAGATCGATCTGATCACCGCATCGCTGCCGTTCGAGGAAGAGGCCTACCGTCGGGCTGCCTTTCACCAACTCTTCGGCGTCCTTCTTCCGTTTCCGACGCCCGAAGACCTGATCCTGTTCAAGATTCTCGCCGGTCGCGACAAGGACATCCTTGATGCCACGGGAATCGTCCGTCGCCACATCGAGCGTCTCGACACAAAGTACCTGGAGAAAACGCTCCAGCCACTCTGCGAACTTGCCGAGAATATGGCCCCGTGGAAACGGCTCCAGGAGGTCTTGCTGCGAGGGCGAGGGTTGGAGAAGACATGAAACGACCTTTGCGACTCCTGCGATCCCTGTTTCTGCTCGTGGTCGCTGCCACGTGCGCCCGTGACCAGGCAAGAGCAGCCGACGCGACGGCGATCCCTGCGGATCTGCCCACGTTTCAGCGGGACGTGTCGCCGGCGATCCTCACCGCCCGGCCGTGCGACGCGAGGCACTGGCGGCAGATCGAGCCGGCGGTGCACCACCTGGCGCTCGAGCACGCCGACCGACTCGCGGCGCTTGATGACGATGCCCGCACCGCCACACTCGCAAAGTTCGCCGGCTTCATCGACGGCGTTCGCAAGAAGGCCGCGGGCAGGCCCGTGCTCGCCAGCGGCCGGACGGTAATCGGCCTGCTTGATCCAGCCACCGGACTTGGCCCCAAGGAAATCACGACAATCGCCGAGTCGTACGGCGGCACGACGCAGGTGTTCAAGAAGGACGAGGATGGCGAAACGCTCGACAGCGTGGCCGATGCCTTTCTGTCGGCGATCCGCGACGCGACGGCCGGCCCGACGCCCACCACCGTCGTCGTGCTCGGCCACGGCCTGCCGACCGAGATCCAGAGCTACCACATCCGGTTTGAGCGCGTGGCCGACGCCCTGATCGACGGGGCAGCCCGCCGCGGCTCCGGCAAGGAGGTCGATCTCCGCAACGTGGTGCTCATCTGCGACGACTGCTTCAGCGCCGACTTCTCGATCAACCTGCTCGGCTGCATCGAGGCCGGCTGCCGCGACCGCGATCTCACACTCGCCTCGCTCCCCGTCTGCATCGCCGGCACCAACCGCGACCGCTTCGGCATCGCCGACGTAGGGGAGAAGTTCGTGCCGCACTTCTGGAAGGATGTGATCGAGCTTTATTACGTCCGCCGTCCGCGGCCGGAGGCGATCGTGCTCCGCAACTTCTTCGAGAACGTTGACAACATGATGTATGGCTACGGCCGGGCGCCGATCATGGAGGGCACCGCGATCACCGGCTGGCGGCTCGTCGATCCCGCGCTTGTGCAGGATCCGGTGGTGTTTGTGCCGCTCGACGCCGCGGAGCTGGCGGACCTCCGCACAATCCTCGGCCTCGACGCCGACGCGCCGCTGCCCCGCTGGCTCGACATCGGGTGAGGGCAGGGGCTTAGAAAGGCACAGGTTGCCAACCTGTGCTACGGGAAGCATGTGCGACGAAGAGGCACAGGTTAACAACCTGTGCTACGAGGGGGTCGCGGGAGGCACAGGTTGCCAACCTGTGCTACGAGGAACATGTGCTACGAGTGACGAGCGAGGGGCTGCCCGTGCCCAGGAGCCGGGCTCGGCGGCAAGCGAAGCCAGGATGGCGAAGCGTAGCCGGCGTGCAGCGAACGAAGGGCAGGATGCCCGCAGTGAGCGTCCGGCGATGGGCATGGGTAGCCCCGAGCGGCGCGGAAGACACAGGTTGGAAACCTGTGCTACGAAGGCACACAGGTTGAAAACCTGTGCTACGGGGAGCCTGTGCTACGAGGGGCCTGTACTCCCGGAAGGATGCTCACTCCGTGGACAGGGCTTCGAGGAGTTCGAGCTTCACGGCGCGGCGGGCCGGCAGCCAGGCCGCCAGGGCGGTGACCGCGAGGGCGGCCAGCAGATTGGCGACCACCACGCCGGGGCGGATGTGCAGCGCGAGCGGATGACCGAGCAGGGGCTGGCTCGCAAACTGGATGAACAGCGCAGTCGTCACGCCGGCCACGAGGCCAACGATGCCGGCGGCGGCGCCCAGCAAGACGCTCTGCAACACCACCATGCCGACCACCTGGCCGCGTCGCATCCCCACCGCCCGCAAGAGTCCCAGGGATCGCTGCTGCTCCAACACGCTCATGGTGACGGTGTTGGCGACGCCGAGGCTTCCAACCACGAAGCCGAGCCCCAGGATCGACCAGAGCGAGCCGACCACACCGGAGACGATGCGGTCGATAAAGCCACGGAGTTCGCCATACGACCGCAGAAACATCGAGTGCTTTCGGGCGATCGCGTCGAGCGGTTCTCGCAGGGCGGGCGAGCGACCCTCGGCCGCGGTCACGAGCAGCACGTCGGCCGCCTCCATGCCGAACAGCCGCCGGGCGGCGTCGCGGCGGAGCACGAGCGAGGCGCCTCCGGAGGTGTAGTCGACGACGAGCGCCGCAACGCGGACCGGCGTCTTGCGGCCAAACACCTCGACGACCACGTCGTCGCCCGCTTTCAGGCCCGTCCGCTGGGCGAGCACGGTGCCGGCGACCGCCTCGCCCCGTTCGAGCGCCTGCCGCACGTCGGCCTCGGTTGCGTCGACCGGCACGAGCGGCAGCGGCAGCGCTGAGGGCAGGTCGCGGGCGATGACCACGCAGACCTGACCCGAGATCCGGCCTGTCGCCACGCCGATCCCTTCCACGTCGGCCACGCCGTCGAGCCCGCGAACCTCCTCCTCCATTTCTCGCGATGCCGCGCCCCGATCCTGCCGCGAGACGGAGAGCGCCCCGGCCTGGGTCAGCACCCAGTCGGCCCTGAGCATCTTGCCGTACCAGCCGAGCACGTCGTCGACGCTGTCGCGGATCGCGTGGCCGAGCCCGATGCCGTTGCTCACCGCCACCACGAGCACGCCCGCCGTAAGCGCGGTGCGGATCGGCTGCCGGACGATCTGCTCCACAGCGAGCCGGCCCTCGATCCGCCAGCGCGGGGGCACGAGCCGGCCGAGGATGCGGACCAGCGGAATCAGGAAGAAGGGCGTGAAGGCCACGAAGGCGAGGAGCAGCACCACGCCCGAAACCACCGACGCTCGCGGCGGCAGGAAGCCGAAAGCCATCGCCAGTTCGCAGCCAAACGCGACGAGGCTCAGGAGCACAGCCGCCACGAGCAGGCCCCGCATCGACTCCCGCGGCGGCTTGGCAGGGAGCACCGACAGCCCCTCGAGCAGGTCGACCGACGTGGCCTGACGGGCGGGCCACCAGGCAGCCGCCACCGCGATGACAACACCCAGGGCCACGGCCACCGGCACGAGAAGCGGATGGACGACGACGTCGCCCGCGCGGGTCTGCAGCGCCCGCGCGATCCCTGCAGAGATCGGCGCCGCTGCCGCGAGCCCGGCCGCGGCGCCCACGGCGGCCCCTATCGCACCGAGGATCGCAGCCTCAACGGTCACGAGTCGGCGCACCTGGCGACCCGTGCCGCCGAGCACCCGGATCAGCGTGAGCCCACGCCGCCGCTCGGCGACGTTCATGAGCATCGCGTTGCCGACGATGAACCAGGCCATGGCGAGCGTCAGGGCCGTGACAAAGTCGAGGCCCAGGTTGGCGGAATGCAGCACGTCGTCGGCCAGGCTCGCCCGGCCGGCGGGCACCTCGGCGATGAGTTCCTCCGGGAGCCGCTGAGCAACCGCGGCCAGCACGCCCTCGCGATCGACGTCGGCAGCGAGGACGACCCGCACGCGGTCCACCTCTGCCGTCGAAAGCGACATCGATTCCAGCACCTGAATGTCGGCGACCACGGTGGCTCCTTCTGCGAACCAGCGGAGCGAGTCGGTGGCAGCGAGCCCCGTGACCCGCATCCGGGCGACCCGCCGCCGCGCGAAGAACAGCACCTCGTCACCCACTGCCACGCCAAGCCCCTTGGCGAGCGTGGCGTCGAGCATCACTTCGTCGTGCTCGCGGCACGGCTCACCCGACTCCAATGTGAGGAGCCCGGCAGACACGAGCGCTGCAGCATCCACGCCCACCGCCACCTCGCGAAGCCGGCTCTCGCCGACGCGGAGAAGCGACGGCCGATAGAAGAGCGGCACGATCGCCCGCACGCCCGGCAGATCGACGAGGCGGGGCACGGCCGTGGCATCAAACCGCTTGCCGTCGCGGGCGGTGACGTCGATCGTGGGCACGCCCGCGACGGCCTCGGTGAGCCGCTTGTAGCCGACCCGCGAGGCGTCGGCCGCTGCCCAGGTGGCCACCGCCGCGCCCACCGCCACCGCCACGCTCAGCGCCGCGGCCAGCGCCCGCCCCGGGCGTCGCATCCACTGCCGGATGAGCAGCCCGCGGAGGTTCATGGCCGCGGCATCCCGGCCGAATCGGTGTCGATCAGGCCGTCTTGCATCCGCACGATCCGGCCTGCTGCCGCCGCCACTGCCGGATCGTGGGTGACGAGGATCACGGTCTGCTGCCGCTCGGCGACGAGTCGGCGGAGCAACTCGACGACGCGGGAGGAGTTGGCCGAATCGAGGGCACCGGTCGGTTCGTCGGCGAGCACGACCGCCGGCTCGGTGACGAGCGCCCGGGCGATCGCGCCCCGCTGCTGCTCGCCCCCCGACAGTTCATCGGGTCGGTGGGAGCCGCGGTGGGCCATTCCAACCGCCTCGAGCGCCGCACGGGCGGCCGTCTCGCACCGTGCCGGACTCGCGCCGTCGAGCGCGAGGGGAAGGGAGACGTTTTCGAGCAGTGAGAGTTCCGGGAGCAGGTTGTATCGCTGGAACACGAAGCCGATCCGGCGGCGACGGATGGCAGCGAGGGCATCGTCATCGAGCGAGGCGAGGTCGACACCCTCGAGCAGCACGCGGCCAGCGGTCGGCCGCGTGATCCCGCCGAGCATGTGGAGCAGCGTGCTCTTCCCTGATCCGGAAGCACCCGTCACGGCCACGAACTCTCCTCGGCCGACCTGAAAATCCACGCCGCCGACGGCGGCGACCGCCGACTCGGCGTCACCGCCGGAGAATGTCTTCTCGAGTCGCTCGGTTCGGAGGATCGTGGGTGGAGCTTGCATCGCGTGAAACCTGGCAGGTCACGCTATCGTAACTCCCCAGGCGAGGCTCAGCGGGAATCCGCTGCGATCTCGAGCGGCAGGCTGGCCTTGGCCGTCGTGCCGGCGAGCGTGTCGACCACGTCGATGTCGATCCGGAAGGCCCCGGTCGCTGCCGATTCCGGAACCCGAATCACATAGCGCGCGAAATAGTCGCGACGCTGCGACGGACATGTCTCCGCGATCGGCTCGAAACTCCAGTCGCGAACCGTCGTGCCGTCGCCCGCGACGAGCGCGAGCGACGCATCGATGCAGGTGGTATGGCCGGCGGCAGACCGACCGGCCGAGAGGTTGTCGAGTTCGAAGTAGACGATCACCTCCTGCCCAGGGCGGAAGCGGGCGGTCTGGAAGCGGTCGACCATGCCCCACGCCTGCACCCGCGTGGCGAAGCAGGCGTTGCGGACGGCCAACGACGGAGCAGGCGCCGCCACGATGCGCTGGGCCTGGTCGTCTGGTTCGGGAGCGGATGGCGTCGGCGCCGGTGCGATGGCCTGCGGGGCGGATGGCGGGACTGCCGGTTCGGCAAGAGGCGTCACGGGCTCTGGCGCGGCCGCCGGAGCGGTCGAAGCCTCATCGAGGTCGGCCTTGGCGACCGTGTGCGAGGCGGTGACGACAGGAGCCGGCGCATCGGCCGGTTCGTCTGCCTCGTGATGTTCGGTGAGACGCGGCGGCGGTGATGCGGCGGCCAGCGACGACGCGAACGCCTCGACCACGACGGGCCAGTCCTCTTGCTGGGTGCGTTGCAGCGTTTCGACAAGCGTGGCCCGGGCCGCGGGGTCGAGTGCGCCGATCTTGGCAAGTCGCACGACCGCCTCGTCGATCGCGGCCTCACGCCGCTCCTCGTCGGCCACCCCGGTGTCGGAGATCTCGACGGCGGGCTGCCCCTCCGCATCCGCGGTGGCATCGGCCTGCGGCTCCTCCGCGGCGGCGTGGTCGGGGAGGTCCCAGAACGTGTCGCGGAGATAGGCGGTGCTGATGGCCGAGGTGCAACCGCTCGTCGTGACGACGACGGCGGCGAGCATCGCCGCCCAGGTTGCCCGGATCGACCCGACGGAACCGTTCATGAATGGGTGCTCGACATGCGGCGCGGGCATCGCGGCCCGTCGCCAGGGTCCATTTCCAAACGCGGCGGGAGGGTAGGGGGCCGCAATCCGCCGGGGCAAGGTCAACAGCCAGGCCGCCGCAGCGAACTCGTCGGCCCCGCGAATCCTGATGAATTTGCTAGACTCGACGCCGTCATAGTCCTTCGCGCATCCCCTCCTCAGGAGTGGTGCTCGTCGCCCCTCACGACCGTCCGCCACGCCGCATGAGCACCGCCGCAATCGCCCACGAGACCGTGCCGTCGCACTGGCAGCACCGGCATCTGCTCGACCTGGAGCGACTCACTTCGGACGAGATCCGCACGCTGCTCGACACGGCAACGCTCCTCAAGGAAGCGACCGATGGCTGCCGCCGGAAGCTCGCCGTCCTCAACGGCACCACCATCGTCACGCTCTTCTTCGAGGCCTCGACCCGTACAAAGACGAGCTTCGCCCTGGCGGCCCGCCGGCTGGGAGCCGACGTGGTCGACTTCTCGGCCTCGTCGAGCAGCCTCTCGAAAGGCGAGTCGTTCATCGACACCGCCAAGAACCTCGAGGCAATGGGGATCGACGCCGTCGTGGTCCGCCACCAGACCCCCGGCACACCGCACCTGCTCGCCCAGCATCTCTCGGTCGGCGTGATCAACGCCGGCGACGGCCCGCACGAGCATCCCACCCAGGGGCTGCTCGACATCTTCACGATCAAGGAGCGACTCGGCGACCTCTCCGGAATCACCGTTGGGCTCGTCGGCGACATCGCCCACAGCCGGACGGCGCGATCCAACCTCTGGGGCCTGATGAAGCTCGGCGCCAAGGTGATCCTCTGCGGCCCACCCACGCTCGTCTCAGATCGCTGGCGGGAACTGGGCGTGGAGGTCTCGCACGACCTCGACGCAATCGTGCCACGGTGCGACGTGCTCAATCTCCTCCGCATCCAGTTTGAGCGGCAGAACACGAGGCCCTTTCCCTCCGTCCGCGAATACGCCCACCTCTACGCGATGACCCGCGACCGGCTGAAGCGGGCCAAGAAAGACCTGCTCATCCTGGCGCCCGGCCCGATCAACCGGGGCGTCGAGGTCACGGCCGAGGTGGCCGACTGTCCGCAGTCGCTGATCCTCGGCCAGGTTGCCAACGGACTCGCCGTGCGGATGGCGGTGCTCTGGCTGACGTGCGGGCCGCGGGCGGCGGCGCGAACGGGCGGCGAATCGTCTTCCTCCGCGACCAGGATTTACTGACAAGGATTCGCCGATGGCCACGCTCCTCATTCGCGGCGGCAGGGTGGTCGACCCCTCGCAGGGCATCGACCGCATCGACGACGTGCTCGTCCGCGACGGACAGGTGGTCGCCGTGGGCCTCGCCGGCGCCCAGCCGATCGGCAAGGCCGACGAGACGATCGACGCCACTGGCCTGGTGGTGACACCCGGCCTGGTCGACATGCACGTCCACCTCCGCGAGCCGGGCCGCGAGGAGGACGAGACGATCGAGACCGGCACCCAGGCGGCGCTGGCAGGCGGATTCACCAGCGTGGCCTGCATCCCCAACACCGAGCCGCCGATCGACACGCAGGCAGCGGTGGAGTTCATCCACCAGAAGGCGGCCCGGGCCGACGCCTGCAATGTGTTTGTGGTCGCGTGCGTGAGCCGAGGCCGCGAGGGGAAGGAACTTGCCGAGATCGGCCAGCTCGTCGAGGCGGGCGCGGTGGCCTTCAGCGACGACGGCGCACCCGTCTACGACGCCGAACTGATGCGGCGGGCCTTCGAATACTGCCGGATGTTCGACAAGCCGATCCTGGCGCACGAAGAGGTGCTGGAGCTCTCGCGGGGCGGGGTGATGCACGAGGGGCTCGTGTCGCTCGTGCTCGGCCTCGGTGGGATGCCAGCGGCTGCCGAGGAGGTGCTGATCGGCCGCGACATCGCGTTGGCTGAGGTGACTGGCGGCCGGCTCCACGCCATGCACGTCTCGACTGGCGGGGGCGTGGCCCTGATCCGCGAGGCGAAGCGGCGGGGCATCCGCGTGACGGCGGAGGCCTGCCCGCACCACTTCACGCTCACCGACGAGAGCCTGCGGGGCTTCGACTCCAACTTCAAGATGAGCCCGCCGCTGCGGACGGCCGCCGACGTTGAGGCGATCATCGAGGGGCTCGTCGACGGCACCATCGACTGCATTGCCACCGACCACGCACCGCACGCCCGCGAGAAGAAGATGCTGGAGCTCGACCGGGCCCCGTTCGGCATCCTCGGCCTGGAGACGGCCGTCGGCCTCTCCGTCACGCGGCTCGTGAACTCGGGACGGATCGGCTGGCCGCGGCTCGTCGAGGCGATGAGCACACTGCCCGCGAAGATCCTCGGCATCAACCGCGGCACGCTCCGCCCAGGCTCCGTGGCCGACATCACACTCATCGATCCGAATCTCTCCTGGACGGTCGACGTCAGCTCGTTTCGCTCCAAGAGCGTCAACTCGCCCTTCCACGGGTGGACGCTGCAGGGCAGGGCGGTGGCCACGATCGTGGGGGGCCGTGTGAAGTACCGGCTCGGCTGAATGACGCTGATTGTCGACGGCTACAACCTGCTCCACGCCTCGGGCGTGTTTGGCGAGTCGCGCGGACCGAGGGGGTTCGAGCAGTCGCGGATCGCGCTGCTCAATCTGCTCGTCGACCTGCTCGGCGAGAAGGCCTCCGACACGATTGTGGTGTTTGACGCGGCCCGCGCCCCCGACGGCCTGCCGGCGCGGCTCTCGCACGGCGGCATCCGCGTGTGGTTCGCCCGTGAGTATCCCGACGCGGATTCGCTGATCGAGGAACTCGTGGAGGACGACACGGCACCGACGCACCTCGTGGTGGTGTCAAGCGACCGGCGGCTGCAGGTCGCGGCCCGCCGCCGCCGGGCAAAGGCGGTGTCGTGCGAGGAGTGGCTGGCGGAGGCCCGCGAAGCCCGTCGCCGCCGCGGCCACCCGTCTCCCGACGCCAAGCCCCCGGAGCCCGGCCCCGAGGGGGCCGACTACTGGAAAAAGTATTTCGGGCTCGGCGAGTGAGCGGGGCCGGATAGCGGGGCGGCACAGGTTGACAACCTGTGCTACTGAAGAATCCACAGGTTGAAAACCTGTGCTACTGGGAAAC
>QWPO01000046.1 GCA_003669255.1 Planctomycetota bacterium
ACCTTCCCCCAGAACTCGTTCATCGTGCGGCCGAACATCTTCGGGAACCAGAAGTAGATCGCCGCCCAGACGCCCATCGCCGTGCCGGCAAAGAGGACGTAGTGGAAGTGGGCCACGATGAAGTAGGTGTCGTGGATGAAGATGTCGACGGGCGTGGCAGCCATGAAGATGCCGGAGAGGCCGCCGATGATGAACATCGACACGAACGAGAGGGCGAAGAGCATCGAAGTGGTGAACTGGATCTTGCCACCCCAGAGCGTGCCCAGCCAGTTGAACGTCTTCACGGCACTGGGAAGGGCGATCATCATCGTCGACACCATGAAGGTGATGCCGAGGGCCGGGTTCATGCCCGACATGAACATGTGATGGCCCCAGACGATGAAGCCAAGGCCGGCGATGCCGGCGATCGAATAGACCATCGGCCGGTAGCCGAACAGCGGCTTGCGGGCAAAGACGGTGAGGATGTCGCTCACCATGCCCATCGCCGGGAGGATCATGATGTAGACGGCCGGATGGCTGTAGAACCAAAAGAGATGCTGCCAGAGGAGCGGCTGGCCGCCACCGGCGCCCGCGATCGCGTTGTTGACGACGTTGCCTTCCGGCGAGAAGAAGCCCGTGCCGAGCATCCGGTCGGAGAGTTGCATGAAGCCTGCGGCCGTCAGCACCGGCAGGGCAAACGCCTGAAGCACGGCGGTGATGAACATCGCCCAGATCGTCATCGGGAGGCGGAACATCGTCATGCCGGGGGCCCGCATGAGGATGATCGTGGTCATGTAGTTGACGCTCCCGAGCATGCTGGAGACGCCGACCATCGTGAGGCCGAGCAGCCACATCGTCTGCCCCATGCCGCTGGCCGGCGACGAGGCGGGGTTCGTCGAGAGCGTGGGGTAACTCGTCCAGCCGCCCGAGGCCGCGCCTCCTTCGACGAAGAAGCTTGCACCGAAGAAGAAAAAGGCGGGCCACATGAACCAGTACGACAGCATGTTGAGAGTCGGAAACGCCATGTCGTCGGCGCCGATCATCAGCGGGATGAGGAAGTTGCCGAACGCGCCCGCGAGGATCGGGATGATCACGAGGAAGATCATCACCGAGGCATGCATGGTAAAGAGCATGGTGTAGAACTCGGGCGACATCTGGCCGCCCTCCTGCGCGAAGAGCTTGCCGATCACCGGCACGTCGGACCACGGCCACGCCACCTGCCAACGGACGGCGAGGGCGAGCAGGCCGCCGATCAGAAACCAGAGCAGCGTCGAAAACAGGAACTGCAGGCCGATGACCTTGTGGTCCTTGGAGAACACGTAGGTCGAGAGGAAGTGCGACAGCCCCGCCTTCGGCGCATGGCCAGGGGCGTGCCCAACGACGGTGCCGTGATCGACGGCGGGCGTTGCGGTGACAGGGGGCGGGGTCATCGGGATTCCTCCGGAAACAAAATGGATTCCACTCGGCAATTGGTCATTCGGCGGCGGCCACGTCGGCAGCCTCCGGCGGGGGCTGGGTGGCCCCCTGCTCGGCATACTTCCGCTCGAGCCACGCCTCGAAGTCGGCTCGCGGCTCGAACGTGACGCGGCCCTTCATCTTGTAATGGCCCCAGCCGCAGAGTTCGGCGCAGACGATGTCGAACTCGCCAGCCTCGCGGGCCTTGAACCAGACCGGGATCTTCATGCCCGGCACGGCGTCCTGCTTGATGCGGACGTTGGGGAGAAAGAACGAGTGGAGCACGTCCATGCTCTTGAGCTGGACGAGCACGTCTTCGTCGATCGGCAGGTGCAGGTCGTTGACGAGGAACAGGTCGTCGGCGGTGCCCAGCGTGCCATCGCGGCCCGGATACCGGAGCCGCCACTCGAACTGCCGCGCCACCACCTCCACCGTCGGCGACATCGCCGGCCGCCGCATCTTCACGTCGGCCCAGGCATTCATCTGGTAGATGGCGAGAAACAGGAGCGTGGCCGCGGGAATGATCGTCCAGACCACTTCAAGCGTGTGGCTGCCCTGGATGTAGGTCGCCTCGCCCTTCTGCTTCGCCGCGTCGTACTTCCACATGAACCAGAACAGCAGCACTTCCGTGACCACGAACACGACGCCTGTCAGTGCCAGAATGAAGTAGAAGAGCGAGTCGATGCTCGCCCCATGCTCCGACACGTCCTTCGGCAGCCAGTGGTTGTAGGCCGGCGCGATGGCGAAGGTCGCCACGCCCAGCACGGGAACGGCGAGAAACAGCAGGGACCAGAAGATTCCGGCGAGTCGCTTACCCACGTCGATGAACTCCCTCGTCGAATGACCGTTCGTGCCGCACTAGAACCGATCCTTCGCCACCATCGGCCGGTCGGCACCGAGTTCACCGTCGAACTCGTAGGGCAACGACCGGATGTAGTTGACGATGTGCCAGATCTCGGCGTCGGCGACGCTCCCCTTGCCGCCAGGGCCCGACGGGCCGACGCCAGGCATCGGGGCGCCGTTGATACCAGTGTAGAGCCGGCGGTAGAGATCGATCGGGCGGCGGCCGCCGCGGTACAGCCCAAGCCTCAGATTTCGCGGCGGGATGGGCCGCGGCCGCAAGGCATCGCCCTCAATGACGTCGGAGGCCGCATGGAGCCACGCCGACCGGGCAGCGTCGTCCTGAGACGACCCCAGTCCGCCGGTGATCTCCTTGCCCCACTCGACGATCACTTTGTTCCAGTCGTCGTAATCGTTGGCCTGGCCGTCGCCCAACGCCGTCACGCCGTGACACTTCACACAGCCACCGTCGCCGTGGAAGAGGGCCCGGCCGCGGGCGACCGACTCCTGATTGGCCGGGTCATCCCCCGGCTTCGTGAAATCCAAGGTGACAGGCACTGCAGCGATCGGAATCCTGGCCTCCTCGGCCCCCTGCCACTTCTCGACGATCGGCGTGAGGATCTCGTCGACGAGAAACTCTTTCGTCGTCGGCATCGTGTCGTCGACGCCAAGTTCCTGCTCGGCGTAGGTGTAGAGCGCCAACTCCGTCTCGCCCCGCATCGACAGGTAGCGAACGTATTCCACCAGTGCATCGAGCTGCGCGGGGGGCAGCAGCGCGAACGAGGGCATCGAGGATCCCGGCACGCCGTCGTGCAGCACGCGGGCGAGATCGTCGCGGGCAGGCCGGGCATCCCGCCAGGTGCTCTTGAACTTGTACTTCCCGGGTCGGTAGTCGCGGGGATACGGATTGAGAAACGCCGCGGTTGGCCCCATGCCGTCACCGCTGATGCCGTGGCAGTGGGCGCAGTGTTCGCGATAGAGGCCATTCTTGCGGCCAACGATATCGCTGCGGACGGGACCGGCGGCGAGTTGAAGTTTGGCCAGATCAAGGCCCGTTTCGGCGAGGGCCACGGGCTCGTCGGGCGTGCCGTACATCGCCTCGAGAATCGTGGCCACCTGCTCCTGCCGGCCGTTGGCCCACGACGACCAAGGCTTCTCCATCCCCGACTCTGGAGCCGCCGTCTTCGTGGCCTGCACCATGTTAAGCCGGAACGACGCAGGGGGCGTTTTGCCACACCCGACGCCGGCGGCGACGAGGGCCATGAGAAAGGTGGATCGCACGGTGGATCGAATCGCTACGGTCGTCGTCTTCATGGAACTGGCGTTGCGTGTGGTGGACGGATGGTTGCTGATCACGTGCCGATTGAGCCTGCGGGTACTTCAAGCGTGCCGAGGTCCTTCGTCTCGTCGGCCTGCAACGTGATCACGAAACGGCCCTTGGGATTCCACTTGAGATCAGGTCGCTCGAGCACCACGCCGCCACCAGAACCGGTGGCACGGGAGTGCCAAACCTGAAACTCCAGCGGCTCGCCCGCCGGCAGGTCGGAGATCTCAAACGAGCCGTCGGTGGCGGAAACGGCAACGTAGCCGTCCTTGCGGAAGATCACGTAGGACTTCATCCACGGATGGATGTTGCAGGTGGCGGTCTTCGGCGCGCCCATCTCCGTGTCGGGCTTGTAGGTGGTGCCCTGACCGGCGGGTATCAACTGGTTGAAGCTCGTGCCGTCGATGTTGGTGTTGTGCCCGACTGGGTCACTATTTCGCACGTCGATCGGCTGGCCGACCCGGGCGGCGAACACCGGGGTGAGAAACTCGCAGTTCTTTTGGTCGAACACCTGCGGCGTATCGGGAACGGGATTCTTTACGCGGCTCGACTTCCGCACGAACACCACGACGTCGGCAAGGCCCTTGCCGGAGGCGTCCACCCGCAACGACCGGTCGAAGAGCTTCGAAGACTTGCCGCAGACTTCGGTGTCCTTGTCGACGGCCAGTGCCTTCGGCTGTCCGGGGTCACCAGCGAAGACGAAACGCCCCTTGAGCCCGGCCCAGCCGGTGCCCGTGGCCGCTGCCTCGCCACCACCCACGGCTACCGCCGTTGTCGACGCCAGCCCCTCGCGGATCGTCACCGCGGCCGCCGCGTCGGCAACCGGGCTTGATACCCGCCGCGGTCCGCAGCCGACCACGGTCGCGGCGACCAAGCAGGCGAACAGGGCGAAGGAGCGACTGGGCGACATCATGGACACTGGAACTCGCGTTGTGAGGATCACTTCTGGAAGACCGCAGGGGCAAGCACGATCTCGCCGAGGTCGGTCCCGCCCGCGGCGACGGCCACCTTCTTGCGGCCCTTCGAGGCCTTCTCGGCCTTGCCGCCAATCGTCATCTCACCGAGGTAGCCGGCCTTCTCGTGCCAGAACTGGAGCTCGACCTCACCGACGGGCACATCCTTGATCTCGAACGTGCCGTCAGCCTTCGAGACGGCGCCATACGGATTCGGACGGACGACAAGCCAGCCCTTCATCCAGGGGTGAATGTTGCAGGTCACCTGGGCGGGAACCGCCTCATCACTGGTGAACTTGATCGCTGTCTCGCCTCCCGCCGGGATCAGGTTGTTGGACGGCGGGTTCTTCACCGTGGCGATGTTGCTGTTGTGGCCGACGGTGTCGGAGTTCTTCACGACCAGGTCCTGGCCGACCTGCACGAACGCCACGTGCGGCTCGAATCGGCAGTCCTTGTTGTCGAGCGTCACCTTCGCGGCAGCCGCCTTGGCGGCTTCCGGGTTGATCTTCACGTCCTTATCGCGAACGAACACCACGACGTTTGCGATGCCCTTGTCGGCACCGACGACGAGTTCTTCGGCGACGAGCTTGTGCTTGCCGCACACCTCGGGGTCCTTGTCGGCCTTGAGCTCACCCGCGGATGGCGGAGCACCGCCGAAGACGAACTTGCCCTTGATCGTGCCCCACTCGTCGGCGAAGCCGGCACTGCCGACGGACAGGGCCGAGAGAACGACGGCGGCGAGCCGAATCGCGTGAAGGCGTGTCATCGAGTTGCTCCAGAAGGTGGGATCAGGCGGAGGAGGGCGAGGAAATCCAATGGGGCCGGAGCCCGTGTCAGTGAATCCAGTGTTAGTTTAGTGCCGCGGCGGAGGTCGACGAGCCAGTGGACGAAACGGGGGACGATGCCGCCGCCGAACCTTGGCCGGACACGGCTCCCGGCTGGCCCGCGGGTTGTGCCGGCGCCGGCTGGCCGGCGGGCGCCGCCGGGGGTTGCTGCCGTAGGAAGGCTTCGAGCGACATGTTTCGCTTGGCGAACGTGTCGAAGTGCATGAGCAGGTCGGTGAGGGCATCGACCTGCTGCTCACTCGTGCCCTGATAGAGGTCCTGACTCACGGGCTGGTTGTAGGGGATGTTCACCGGCATGCCCGTGTACGGCAGGAATCGCTTGGGGTTGGCAACCCAGCCATGGACATAGTCGGGCCGCAGCCGCTCGTGCACCCGCTGCAGCTGTGGCGCCAGCGCCTTCACACTACCCGCCGGGGTGTAGTCGCCCACCAGGTGGCACTTCACGCAGTAGTTGTTGTTGGTCACGATCTTCAAGGCCCCATCCAAATGGCCCGGGTGCGCCTGCTCGGCCGCGGCAACGGAGGATTCATCAAGCCGCGGGTCGTAGACGTAGGGGTATTCCGCGCCATCGACAGCAGCGAAGTAGTTGACGAGCGCTGCGGCCTTGGCGGAATCAAAGTTGAACTTGGGCATCCGCAGCACGGCTGGCGGGCGGATCGGATGGGGATTGAGCAGGAACTTGTGCAGCCACGCCGACTGCACCTTCTTTCCCTCGCCCACTAGCGGCGGCGGGAGCCAGCCCCAGGCGTCGTCGGGCTTCACATTGGGGTTCACCTGCTTCTCGTCGGCGATCACCACGGGGAAGAGCAACTTGGCCAGGTCGCCGCCCCAGCCTGGGTAGTGGTGGCCGGCGGCGATGGCGTCCTGCGGGACGATCAGGTTTTGGCCACCCACCGTGCGCGGCGCACCGTCGACCAAGGCGTCCTGCCAGAGTGTGAACGGACGATGCACCACCGACTCGGTGTCACCCTCCTCGATCGGCACACCGTCCTCGTCCACGAGTTGCGACTTGCCCGTCTCCGGATTGAGCATCGGCATGCCGATGAGCATCGCCTTTCGACGGCCCTGCCGGTCGGTGGCCAGCGAGGCGGCGACCTGATCGGGCGTGAAATGGGGCGAGAGGAACGGATAGTCGGCGAACGCCGGTGGCTCCCCAAGCGACTCGGGCTTGTAGCGGATGTCCCAGCGATCCATGCGGAGTTGGTGGCAGCCACCGCAGTTGTACTGCTCCGCCACCACCAGGCCGTCGAGCCGGGCCTGCTCGCGCGGCGACGGTTCGTGGACGTACTGCGGCGCCGGCGGCTCGGCGACCAGGCCGAGCACGAACGTCATCACGGCCTCCCGCTGCTCCTGATCGAACGGGAACTGCGGCATGCGGTACCGCTCGTTGTACGACTTGTTTTCAGCCTTCTTGTAGTCGTAACTCCGCGGGGCGCGGAGCTTCTGCCAGAGGAAGCCCTCCCGCTCGTGGCCGAGGAGTTTCTGGAAGAAGTAGCCGGTATTGGGATCGAGCGACTCTGGATCGAGGTGCGCCTCGTCGTGGGTCGTCTTGTAGGCGAGATCGGGTGCCAGCGTCCCGTCCTCCTTTTCGGGCAAGCCGCCGCCGTGCTGTCCGTGATCGCCGGGGGCATGGTGCCCGTGGCCGTGGCCGCCCGCCAACTGGTGTGTCACGAAGTGCGACACCTGCTCGAACGCAATCCGCGAGGGATCCTTGCGGCCCCAGTCAGCGAGCGCGGCACCTGCCGGCTTGCCGTCCTCGAATCCGGGGATGTCGTGGCACGAGTAGCAGGCAAGCTTGTTGATCGTCTTCTTGCCCACGTAGGTGAGCAGAAGGCGGTCGCGTTCGGCCCCGTCGAGACCCACGAGCATCCGCTCGTCGCCCTGAATGCCGGCCGCATCACCGACGCCCGCGGCGAGCACCTGCTCAGCGCGAACCACCGTGAACCGCTCCTTGAGATACATCAGCGCGAGTTCGTCGAGCGCCTGTCGCTCGTCCGCCGTCATCGAGCCCGCGGAGACCATCGGGAACGACGTCTCACCGTCGAGCGTCTCCACCTGCCAGTCGGCGGCCGGCTTCCAGTCGCGGCCCGACCCCATCAGGTATTCGGTCGCGTCGGCGGCGGGATCGCTCACGCTGCCGTCGGCGAGCGTCACCGGCTCGAGCAAGACATTCGGCATGATCGTCTTTGGGTGGTACCGCGACGGCTCGCGGAGCCAGCTGTAGAGCCACTGCCTGCCCTGCGGCAGCGAGGCCGCCTTGCCGCCAATTCGCGACAGGTTGGGGCCGTGCATGCTCGTGGCCTCGGGGAAGTCGTCGTGCTGGTGGCAGGCGAGGCAGCCACGGAGTTGGACGACCTTCCGTCCCCGGGCGGCGTCGGCCGTCGCGGTGACGCCGTCGAAAGGCTTCACGTATTCGAACGGGGCACTCGACGTGGTGAGGTAGTGCACCATGGAGCGGATCTCGAGAGGCTCGTACCGCTTCGACTCCTCGAGTTGCTTGCCCTCGAGGTGGCTCCAGAGCCCGAAGAACCGCGGCATCTTCGTCGAGGGGCGAAATTCCTGAGGATTTCTCAGCCACGAGTAGAGCCAGTCGAAGCCGACCTTGCTGGCGACGTGCCGCAGGCTCGGGCCGACTTTCGGCAGCGTGCCGGGCGTCTCGGGATCCTTGAGAACAGCGGCGAGCTGGTGCGAGCGGCCGGAGAGCTTGGCATCGGCACCAGCAGCCGCGTCACGGTCAAGCGCATCGCGGAGCCGCACGCGTGATTCATGGCTGTCGGGCCCCGAGCGGACGTCGGTCACCCAGCGGGTGAAGGTCTCGCCCATGTCCTTGAGGCCGGGATCGGCAGCGAGGGCCTCGGCCACCTCGTGGTACGTCGGCTCGACCCGCATGTCGGGCCCGATCCGCTTTTCCGGTCCGGCCCAACCGTTGATCTCGTGGCAGCCGTAGCAGCCGTACTGCCGGATCAGGTGATAGCCCTCGACCAGCTTAGGGGCGGGCGGTTCAGGAAACTTCTCGCTCGGTTCAAGATCGACGACCTGGTGGTGGCACTTCAGGCAGCTCGACTCCTCGAACCTCGCCGGCAGCATCGGCTGGATCCAGTGGTGGTTGTTGAACCAGCCGTGCTCATCGTGCCACTCGTGGGCCTGCTTGGGCGTGTCTGGGGTGTGCGACGACCACTTGAAGCTCGTGGCGCTGCCCTGCCCCTGGTGGCAGATCGTGCAGCCGAAGTTCTTCATCGGGTGCGGGCTCGAATCGCCCACGAAGAGGTCGAGCCGGGGGTGGCTCGAGTAAGGCTGCGGCACGCCGCGGCGCACCGTGAGCGAGAGGGGCTTGCCCCAGACGGGCGCGTCGAGAAGCGACGTGACGGCCATCTTGCGAGCCAGCGTCTTACCGCCGTTCACCTCTTCGATCACGTCGCCGGGCCGGAGGCCCGCGACCGCCGCCGGCGACTCGGGCACCACCACGCTGACGGTCGGATCATCGGAAGCAAACAGCCCGTGGGCCGCGAGCCGCAGACCGTAGGCAGCCTCGAGCCCTTCGTTCCCATCGCCGGCCGGCGCCTCCGGCTTCGCCGTGGGCGTCGCGAGCGCCACCGTCATGGTCTCCGCCTCGGGATACCCGGGCTCGGTCGGCGCTCCAGCCATCGACTTGTCCATCCCTCGGTGGCAGGTCGTGCAGCGGTCGAAGCGTGCGACGTCTCGGAAGTTGTTGTTGAGGGTGAGTTGCGGCAGCCAGATTTGATCGACCCTGATCGGGCTGTTGAAGGCTTCGAGCACCGGGAGTTCGAGCAGACTCTTCCCAGCATTCGGCTCCCGCATGGCAAGCGTCTTCTGGAGTTGCACAAGCTTGGCACGATGGTCGGCCAAGGCCTTGGCCGCATCATCCTCGCCCTTGGTCATCTGCCCCAGCAGAGCGTCGAGTTTCTTGCGGTGGGTGTTGGCATCCTGAAACGCCAGGCTCGCGGCAGCCACCTCCTGACGCTTGGAGTCGGCGAGCACGAGCAGCGAGGCCTGGCGGTCGGCCGGGGCTTCTTCGGCCACGGCGAGCTCGTAGTCGGCGCGGTTCTTGTCGAGCTCGGCCCGCCGCAGTTTCAGCGCGCCGGCCAAGTTGTCTTCGCGAAACTTCGTTCGCTTGACGATGTCGCGAAGCCGGGCCAGGAGGTCGCCGCGAACCACCAGCCGCTGCTCCGGGTCCTGCTGGGACTTCAGCTGGTCGATGTCGAGTTCTGCCCGATCGGCTGCCTGGGCATCCTCGGCCACCGTCCGGACCTGCGTGATGAACGCCCGAGCGACGTCGCCGTCAAGATCGGCCCGCCGCGCGTCGCCGAGGGCCGCCTCGAGTTCGTCTCGCTGGGACTCATAGGACTTGGAATCCTGCTCGTCGATCCGCGCCTGCGCGTTCCAGGTCTCGAGTTCGCGGAACTCGCGGGCGTACTGCTTCCACGGACGGTTGTGATCGCCCGTCAACACGAACACGGTCGCCACCAGGAGCGCCACGGCGGTCGCCGCGAACACCACGTGTAGGAGTTTGAGGTTCCACCAAGTCTGTTCTGTTGCGGGCATAGGAATATTCGTCGTCGAGGCGACCGTGCAGCGTGTTGGGCGATGAGCACCGTGCTGGCTGGCGCGATTGGCGCCGCCAGCTTTAAAAGTTCAGCGAGATCTCGGGGATGCTGATGATGTATTTTAGGTTCAAGGTCCAGCGAAGGATCATTTTGATGGGCAGCGTGAGCATGAGCAGCATGAGGTTCGCCATCACCATGTAGCGGACGAGCCCCAGTTTGGCGAAGAACCCGCGAAAGACAGTCACCGCCAGAAGCGGCGGTAGCAGGAGCAGGTAAGCGCCCATGACGAGCAACCCGGGAGCTTCCCGGAGAAGGACGTAGCCCGCCTGAACCAGCCCACTCGCGCCGGCCGGCGCCTTGGGCAGGGGCTGGTCGAGCAGGTTCACCCAGAACATCTGCGGTAGGTCGACGTTGTTGAGCACCTCGACCTTGTAGGGCGTCCAATACTCGAACGGCCCGAAAAAGTTCCAGTTGGGTCCACGGAGGAATGTTCCCAGGATGATCAGCGTGATCCAGAGCACGAAGAAGCCGAACTGGTAGGTCAGATAGCTAAACTTTCGCTCTTCGATCGAATAGTAGCCGTTGCCCTTCTTGTTGAAGTCGAGGTAGGGCATCGCCATCAGCCCGAAGACGACGAGGCTCGGCAACACCACGCCCGCATACCACGGGTCGAAGTAGACGAGCATCTCCTGAAGGCCGAGGAAGTACCACGGTGCCTTCGACGGGTTTGGCGTCTTTACGCTGCTGGCCGGTTCCTCGAGCGGGGCTGGCAGGAAGATCGCCCAAACCAGCAGGAACGCCATCACGGCCACCATGCAGATCAGTTCGGTGTAGACAAGGTCAGGCCAGACGAGCACCTTTTCGTCGTTCTCTTTCTCAACCGTCGGCAGGCCGCGGGCGATCCGGTCGTCGTTGACGACGGCCTGCTTGGTGGCGAGCCAGGTGAAGAAGGCGAGCAGGAAGACGAGGCCCACGATCGGCACGTTGTCGGGCTTCATCACGATCGCGGCGAAGTTCTCATCAGCCATCGACAGGCCCATCAGCACGAGCATCGCATTGAGGATGCCCCAGGCCACCATCGGCTTGACGAAGAAACTGCGAAACACGAACAGCACCGCGAGCAGCGCGAACGTGCCGAGGGTGTAGATCATGGGGCCGGAGAGACGATTGACGAGGCTGCGGACCGACGCAGGCAGCGCCGGCACCATCCCGGGCGAGGCCGAGAGGGCGAGGCTCGCGAGCACCATCATCGCGATCGCCAGAGCCGTCCAAACCAGCGCCCAGCCCACCTGCCCCTTCTTCCGCCAGAGGATCAGCGCGGCGATCCCGTTCATGATCGCGATGCAGGAGTAGTAGCCGCCAAGGAAACCGGCGACGTCCTTCAGGAAAAAGCCGTTGGAATGCATGTCTGTGTCGTCACAGCGGCCCGCTGATGCCGCCGTCCTTTCGCACGCGCCAGAAGTGGATCGCCAGAAGCAGCGCCACCGCGAGCGGGATCGCGATGCAGTGGAGCACATAAAAGCGGTTGAGCGTCTCCTCGCCCACGAAGCGGGCACCGAGGAGGCCGAAGCGGGCGTCGGAGGCGTCGGTGATCATGTCGATTCCGCCCACCGTGAGGAGCTGCTGCCCCGGGCCTTCGTAGCCGAGGAAGGGCGTGGCGCGGGCCATGTTGGAGCCCACCGTGATGGCCCAGATCGCCAACTGGTCCCACGGCAGGAGGTAGCCGGTGAACGAGAGCAGGAGCGTGAGCAGCAGGAGGATCACGCCGATCACCCAGTTGAACTCTCGCGGCGGCTTGTAGCTGCCGGTGAGGAACACGCGGTACATGTGGAGCCAGGTGGTGATCACCATCGCGTGCGCCCCCCAGCGGTGCAACTCGCGGAGGATGCCGAGGCTCGTGACGTCGCGGAGGGCGAGGATGTCGTTGTAGGCCCATTCAAGCGTGGGCCGGTAATAGAACATCAGCAGCACGCCGGTGACCGTTTCCACCAGAAACAGGAAGAAGGTCACCCCGCCCATACACCAGGTGAACGACAGGGCGATGCCCTGCTTCTTGATCGACACCGGATGGAGATGGAGGAAGAAGTTGGTGAGCATCACCACGATCCGATTGCGCCGATCGAGCGGCATCGGATGGCGGAAGATGCTCTTCCAGATCTGTGAGTTGCGGATGGTCTCGCCGATGGCCATGGTCTGCTCGCGGTCCCTTCGTCAGACGGTTACGTATGAATCGGGGTCGGCCCACTGGCCGAGCTCTTCCTGGAACGTCTTGCTCTTGTCGATCTCGAGTTGCCCGTCGTCGGCGACGCGGATCGCATATCGCTCGAGCGGACGGGGCGCCGGCCCCTCGAAGTTGACGCCGTCCTTGTAGAAGCCGCTCCCGTGGCAGGGGCACTTGAACTTCTGCTCGGCCTCGAGCCAGCTGGGCGTGCAGCCGAGGTGGGTGCAGACGGTCTTGAGGGCGTAGATCTGCTGCAGGCCCTGGAAGTCGCCGTTGACGACCCAGACGCCGTACTGCGGGACGTACTTCGTCTCCACCTTGCCCGACGGGAAGGCGTCCTTGAAGCCGACCTTGAACTTGCTCGGCGGCTCGGCGAGCACGTTGGGGAACATGAACCGTGCCAGGCCAAGTGAGAACAGGCCGCCTGTCACCGCCAGCGCGGAGAAGCCAACGGCCATCGCCGACCCGAGGGCGATCTGAAGGAAGCCACGGCGGTCTTCGGCCTCCTCTCCCTTCTTGGCGGGCTTCAACGGCTTGGAAGGCAGCGTCGCCACCGTCCTCGGCGGCGCGGCCTTCTCCTCAGCCGGCTTCGCCTCACGGGGCTTCGGCGCCGGACGCGTCGGCGCGTCGGCCTTGCTCACCGGCCCAGGCTTCGCCCCTGCTCGAGCGGCGGCCAGGATGCTCGCGGTATCCCGCTGCACGCCTGTCTTCGCGGCGCCCACAGCTGCCGCAGGTTTTGCGGCGGGCTTGGCGGTAGCGGGCTTGGCGGCGGGGGCCGCTGCCGGCTTTGCGGCGGCAGGCTTGGCGGCGGCCTCACCACCGGCCTCCTTCTTTGCCCGAGCCATGGCAAGGATGTCGGCAGTGCTGGGCCGGGCACCGCCAGCCGCAGGCTTGGCGGCGGGTTTTGGCTTGTCGGCGGCCAACTTCTCGGCGGCCGGCTTCTCGACAGCCGGCTGGGCCGGCTCCGATTCCACGGCGGCTTGGGGGGCTGAAGGCGGTGCTCCGCCCTTGCCGTCTGCCGACCGGGCAGCCGCGAGAATCTCGGCCACCGACATCTTCTTCTTGTCTGCCATAGGAGACCTCGGCGCGGCACCGCCCTCGGTCAGCGGGGCCAGACCACCGCCAACGGGACGCGGGACCACGTAAAAAGCATGTTTCGGCCGCGTTTGCGCGAGTTCGTGAAGTTTTTCACGAACTCCATTTAACTGTATCTGCAGCCCGGAGACTGTCAACGTCGGATTACGACCAAAACCCCCTCGGAAGAAGTGCTTTCTTGGTTCTGCGGCGGCGAAAGCCCTCTCCATTTCTCCCAGTCGTCAGCATAGTCAACGGAGCGGAGCGGGCCGAGGGTTCGCACGGCCACCAAGTTCGGTACAACCACGATCCCGCGTCGGGCGCCTGATTCCGACGCCCCAGCCCGCCGCCGAAGGAGCCCGACCGTGCCCGCATCCCGCCGCGTACTCGTCGTGGGCAGTGGCGGACGCGAACACGCACTGGCCTGGAAACTCATCCAGGACGGCGCCGAAGTGCTCGTGGCCACCGGCAACGCAGGCACGGCTGCGATCGCCGAAAATGTGCCCGTCGCCGCCACCGATATTCCCGGACTGCTCGACGTTGCCCACCGCCGCGGCGTGGACCTCACCGTGGTTGGCCCCGAGGCGCCGCTCGTGGCGGGCATCGTTGATGAGTTCACCGCCGCCGGCCTGCGGATCTTCGGCCCCACGAAGCGGGCCGCCCAGATCGAGGGCAGCAAGTCGTTCTGCAAGCAGATCCTTCACCGTGGTGATGTGCCGACCGCGATGTTCCGGGAGTTTCGCTCGGCCGCGCGGGCTCGGGAATACATCGAAGTGCGCGAGGACATCCCGGTGGTGGTGAAAGCCGACGGACTCGCAGCCGGCAAGGGCGTGTTCGTGTGCGACGACCGCGCCGCCGCCCTCGCGGCCGTGGACGCCCTCGCAGCCGATCCGCTCCTGGCTGCAGCCTCGAGCAACATCCTCATCGAAGAGCGGCTCGATGGTATCGAGGTGAGCGTGCTGGCGATCACCGACGGCCGCACGATCGTCACGCTCCCGCCGCTTCAGGACCACAAGGCTGCCCACGACGACGACGCGGGCCCGAACACCGGCGGCATGGGAGCCTACTGCCCCACGCCGTTCGTCGACGAACCGCTCCTGGCCGAGATCGAGGCGCGGATTCTTGTGCCGACCGTGCACGCCATGCGGCGGGCGAAGGTGCCCTTTCAAGGAGTCCTCTACGCGGGCTTGATGCTCACCGCGCAGGGCCCGAAGGTGCTCGAGTTCAACGCCCGGTTTGGCGACCCTGAATGCGAGCCGCTGCTCCTGCGGATGGAATCGAGCCTGCTGGAACTCCTCGACGCCACGGTCGATCGCACGCTCGAAACCTGCCAGGCCCCTCGGTGGCGCGACGGAGCCGCAGTGAGCGTGGTGATGGCGAGTGAGGGCTACCCTGGCCCCGTCTCCAAGGGCCAACCGATCCGCGGGCTCGACTCGGCGGGCCGTCTTCCCGACGTGCAGGTGTTTCACGCGGCCACGCGTCTGGCAGACGGCGCGGTGGTTGCCGATGGCGGCCGCGTGCTCGCGGTGACGGCCCTTGGCTCGTCGCTCGCCCGAGCCAAACTGCAGGCCTACACCGCCGTGAAGGAGATCCGCTGGGCCGGCGCCTGGTGCCGGAAGGACATCGGCGACAAGGGCCTGCGGCGTGAACGGGAACTCCTCGCAGCCGAAGCCGCGAGCGAGGAGCCGGCGGCCTCATGAAGCTCCGCGTTGGCATCGTCGGCCTGGGTGATCAGTGGGAAGGCCGACACCTTCCCGCCCTGCGGATGCTCGCCGACCGGTTCGAGGTGCGAGGTGTCTGCGAGCAGGTGTCGCATCGCGCGGAGCGGGCCGCGAAGGAACTCGCCACCGCCGCCGTCGACGGCTTTCGGGCACTCGCCGCCCGCGACGACATCGACGCGATCCTTTACCTCGCCGACCAGTGGTTTGGCGCCACCCCAATCCTCGCCGCCTGCGAACACGGCAAGGCCGTCTACTCGGCCATCTCGTTTCCGCTCGATCCGGCTGAGGCCGACGTGTTTGGGCGGCGCGTTGAGGAGTCGGGAATCGCCTTCATGGCGGAGTTGCCGCGTCGGCATGCCGCCGCCACGGTGCGACTCAAGGAACTGATCGCCACCCGGCTCGGCCCCCCGCGGATGCTCTTCTGCCACCGCCGCGTGCCCCTCTCCGCGGCCTCCGGCCTCGCCCCGGCGCGTGACCGCGCCAGTGAGGCCCGGGATCTGATGGAACTCGTCGACTGGTGCAACTACGTGGCCGGCG
>QWPO01000051.1 GCA_003669255.1 Planctomycetota bacterium
TACCAGCCGGCCGGCTACTACCGGCACCTCAACTTCCCGCAGCGGGAATACCAGCAAGACGACGATGACCGCCAGTGGCGGCGGGGGCTCTACGTCCACTGGCAGCGGATGTTTCTCCACCCCCAACTGCTCGCGTTTGACGCCCCGACCCGCGAGGAGTGCACCGCGGTGCGGATGAGGTCGAACACGCCCAAGGCCGCCCTCGTGCTTCTCAACGATCCGACATTCGTCGAGGCCGCCCGAAAACTTGCCGAGCTCGCACTCCAGGGCGGCGGTTCCGACGATGACAAACTCGCCCTTCTCTGGAAGCGGACGCTCTCCCGTGCGCCCGACTCCGAAGAGCTCACTCTTGCCAGGGGCCTTCTCGCCCGGCGCCGCGCCGACTACGCCGCCGACCCCAAGGCCGCTGCGGAGCTGCTCGCCGTCGGCGTCGCCCCCCGCGACATGAATCTTGACGAGCGTGAACTCGCCGCCTGGACCGCCACTGCCCGCGCCGTCCTCAACCTCCACGAAGCCATCGCGAGGTATTGAACATGCACGCCTCGTCGATCCACCGCCGCACGTTTCTGTCCCGATCGGGCCTGTCGCTCGGCGGTGCCGCGCTGTCGGGGCTGCTCGCCCGCGACGGGCTGGCCACGGTGTCGGCACCGGCGTCGCTCCCCAGCGACAGCTATCCCGGCGCCGTCTTCCCGCGCCACCATCCTCCCAAGGCGAAGGCGGTGATTTTCCTGTGCCTCGCAGGTGGTCCAAGCCACCTCGAGACGTTCGACCCAAAACCAAAGCTCGCCGAACTCGATGGCCAGGAGATGCCCGAGAGCGTGACGGCCGGCCAGCCGATCGCACAGCTGCAGGGCAAGAAGCTGATCTGCCTCGGGCCCCGGACGAAGTTCTCCCGCTACGGGAACTGCGGCGCGGAGGTGAGCGGCTTCTTCCCGAAACTCGGGGCGCTCGCCGACTCGTACACCATCGTGCGGAGCATGGTGACCGAGCAGATCAACCACGATCCCGCACACACGTTCATGAACTGCGGCACCGCCCTCTCCGGTCGGCCGAGCATGGGGGCCTGGGTGACCTACGGCCTCGGCAGCGAGGCTGACAACCTGCCGGGTTTTGTGGTGATGACGAGCAAGCTTGGACGCAACCCGCAGCCGATCGCCGCCCGGCAGTGGCACTCGGGCTTTCTTCCGGGCCAGTTTCAGGGCGTGGAGTTCGCCACCAGTGGTGCTCCGGTGCACTACGTCGCCAATCCGCCGGGCGTGTCGGCGGCCCAGCAGCGCGACCTGATCGACACCGTCGCGGCGCTCGAGCGGCATCGGCTCACCTCGCTCCACGACCCTGACGTGGCCACGCGGATCAAGCAGTACGAACTCGCCTTCCGGATGCAGACAAGCGTGCCCACGCTCGCCGACCTTTCCGACGAGACGCCCGAGACGCTCGCCCTCTACGGCGCCGAGCCTGGCAAGGCGACGGTGGGCACCAACTGCCTTATGGCCCGGCGGCTCGTGGAGCGGGGTGTGCGGTTCGTGCACGTCTACGCCAGTGACTGGGACCACCACAGCGGCATCGACGGCTTCATGCAGGAGATCTGCCCGCCCACCGACACCGCCGCAGCCGGCCTCCTCACCGACCTCGCCCGCCGCGGGATGCTCGACGACACGCTGGTGGTGATTGGCGGCGAGTTCGGCCGCACGCCGATGGGGCAAGGAGAGGGCAACAAGATCGGCCGCGACCACCACATCAAGGGCTTCAGCATGGTGCTCGCCGGCGGTGGCATCAAAGGGGGCGTCACCCACGGCGCCACCGACGAGTTTGGCTACTTCGCGGTCGCCGATCCCGTGAACGTCCGCGACCTGCACGCCACGATGCTGCATCTGCTCGGCATCGACCACATGCGATTCACGTTCCCCTTCATGGGGCTCGACGCAAAGCTCACCGGGGTCGAGCCGGCGAAGGTCGTGAAGCCGATCCTCGCGTAGGCCGCGGCCGGGCGATCGGAATCGGCGTAGCACGAGTGCCGCGGTGCCGCCGGTGCATCACGGGGCAATCGATTGCAGTTCTCCCTTCACGCCCTCGCGGCGGCTGCCGCCCGGCGCCCGCATGAGTTCGTGGAGCAGGTCGATGTGCCGCTCGAACACGCCCCGCGGCAGTGTCTCGTGGCTGACGCATATCCAGGCAGCCTTGCCAACGATCTCCCCCATCATGCCACAGGTGCGCATCACGCGGACGGCTCCAAGGGCCTGGCGATCCACGCTGATGTTGCGGCCAGCCATGAACAGGTTCGAGATGGTGCGGCTGTAGAGGCAGCGATACGGCGCCCAGTAGGGGCCTTTGTAGGTATAGCCCTTGCCGCGGGTGTAGTGGGAAATGAAGGCGTCGCCGTCGAGATCCTTGTCGAAGGCCGGATTCGGGAAATGGACGTCGATGTGCCACGTGCAGGGAAACGCCGCATCCGGCCAGGCCTTTCCGCCCCGAAAATCGTCGGCCGTCAGCACGACGTCGCCGAGCAGTCGTCGTGACTCTCGCTTGCCGGCGATGAACGCGCTCCAGCCAAGCCGATGGTTGGGGTACTGGCCGTCAACGTTCTTCAGCGCGTCCCACGCCCCGTACATCGCCCGCAGGTTGTTGTCGCGAATCCGCTCGATGTCCTTGATCTGATCCTTGTCGAACCCGCTCTCCCAAAACCAACCACCGAGCAGATCGAGCGGCTTCTTGGCGGTGCCGCCGTCGAGTGACTGCCGTCCGGGGAAGGGCTTGTCGGCGAGGTCGATCGCCCATGGCAGCCTCGGAAAGGGGGCGGCTACGCTGCCCGACTCCGTCTGCACCGTGAGGGCGTCCTTGTCCTTGCATTCGCACTGGAGCACCTGGCCCGCGTCGGCCTGATCGAGCACGTTCCAGAGGTTGCTCGCCCCCATCGTGCCTTCGGAGGAGACCTCGAAGTCGGCGCCGGCGAGGAAGCCCACAGCGGCGTCGCCCGTGCAGTCGGCGAAGAGCCGGCCGCGAATCCGGGTGCGACGAGCAGAGCGCACGTGCTGGGCCGTGACCGAGACGATCTTCCCGTCGTGGGCCTCCACCTCGTTGACCCGTTGCTCGAGCATGAGGGTGATGTGCGGTTCGGCGCGAGCAACCCGCAGTTTTCGGTCGTCGTCGTAGATGCCCCCTCCCTTGGCGTTGCCCGTGCCGGCCGCCTTGGGCGGACAGAGTTCCTCCACGATGTCGCCGACGTGGGGAAATGGTTGTTGGCGGGTGTGGCCCTCCGGCCAGACACGGACTTCGCTCGACCCGTTGCCGCCGAGCACCGGCCGATCCTGGACGAGTGCGACCGCGAGCCCCTGCCGAGCGGCCGACACCGCGGCCGCCGTGCCCGCCACACCGCCACCGACAACCACGAGATCGAACTCACCCCCGTCACCAGGCGGCCCATCGAGGCCGAGCAGGTTTCGGCGCCAGACCGTCATCTCCGGGTCGGCATTCGGCGGAGCGACAGCCGGTTCCTGCACGAAAACGATCGCGTCGCAACGGCCCTCGAAGCCAGTGAGGTCGTGCAGCGCGACGGTGGCCTCACCACCGACATCGACGGTACCGCCGTCCTGCCAATGCCAGTCGGCGCCCTCGGTGCCAAACGTCATGGCAAGCGGCACGCCATTGACGAGCACCTGAAACCGCCCGGGAGCCCCGTGCTGCCCCCAGGGGGCGACCCAATCGCGGGTACGCACCCAGACGCGGTGGACGCCAGATTCGGGAAAGGTCACGCCCGTCGTCGCATCCTTGACGGGCACACCCAGACCGTGGGCCAGCAGATAGGGAGACCCCATCTGCTCCATCGCCTGTTGATCGACATCCCACCCGCCGAGGTCGGCAAACTGCTCGGCCTCGACGAGGATCTGCGACGGTCCCGCATGGGCCGGCGTGCAACGCTCTGCCTGCACGGCCAGCATTGCGACGAGATACGCGATGACGATGGACCGACAAGTGACGAGCATGGTGAATCTCCGCACGAGGATGGTCACCCTGTTCACGAAGCGGACGGTGAGTCGGTGCAGGGCGACGCGAGAAAAGATTCCCTGCACGTCGTCTCCGAATCAGCTGGCGGCTTCATTTTCTTCCCCACTACTCGATTATGTACCATTTTCTGCCCCGACGTTTCCTGCGGAGCGTTCCCGTGGCCGGCAGTTTCAACATCGAGGTGAACGGCTATTTCGGGGCCAGACTTCTGCTCGTAGAACCTGTCGCTTGAGCAGTGCCACCGGGCCGTTGGCGTCTCGACAGAGATCGTGACGGCATGAAGATCGCGGTTCACGCCGACCGTCCGGCCATGGTCCCGCCGACCATCCCGCGAACGCGTGCAGCGAGCGGAGGGCCGGAGCCCGCAGCGAGCGCCCGGCGACGGGCATGGGCAGCCCCGAGCCTCGTGAACGCTCGAGGATCACCTGTGACCCGCCTGAGCCGCGGCCACCTCACGGTGTTGGGCGTGCGCTCCCGAGAAGGCCCGCGATCCTCCGCCCTGGTGATGTCATGGCAAGCCGCTCGAGCGCACCGACGCTGACCCATCGACTGCCGCGTGGCATCGCACTGGCCCGCCCGACGCTCCGTTCGACCACCGTGCAGTCGATCCGGTGGTGCGTCACGCCATAGGCCACGCGGCCGATCCGCCGTCCCGTAGCCCCTCGTGGCTTGCGCGGAAAATCCCAAAGCCCCTCCCACCATTCGCCTGGACCGCGGCGAACGACGAGCACCCGGTCGCCGCACCGCGTCACGACCGCCGTCTCGCGGATCTCCTTCGTCGCCCGCGGCGCGGCCATCACCGGAATCTCCGCGACGCGGCCCTGCTCAACCGCCGCGCAGTCACCCTTCAGCGGACAGCGCTCGCAGAGCGGTCGCGTGGGTGTGCAGACCATCGCGCCAAGATCCATCAGCGCCTGATTGAAGACGCCTGCACCACGCTTCGGTACGACCGCCGACGCGATTTCCCAGATCGGCTCGTCGCCCGCTCCGCCGACGGGCTGATCGTGACCGGCGAGCCGGGCGAGGACCCGCCGCGAGTTGGCCTCGACGATTGGTGCCGCATGATCGAACGCGATTGAGGCGATCGCACCGGCCGTGTAGCGGCCAATGCCGGGCAGCGACCGCAGCCCATCAACCGACCGCGGAAACTCGCCGCCGTGGTCCGCGATCACCGCCTTCGCCGCTGCATGCAGCTGCCGCGCCCGGCGGTAGTAGCCGAGTCCCTCCCAGTGCTTGAGCACCTCCGCCTCCCGGGCGGCTGCGAGGTCGCCCACGGCCGGAAACCGCCGCATGAACCGCGCAAAAAAATCCTTCACGCGGTCAACTTGCGTCTGCTGCAGCATCACCTCACTGACCCATACCGCATAGGGATCGCGGGTCCGCCGCCACGGGAGATCTCGCTTGGCCCGCGCATACCACCGCGTCAGTCGCCGCCGCAGGCCGGCCGGATCGGCGATCCCGACGGCATCAGCCGCACGGGCGTTGGACCGTTTCCCGGCAGCCTTGCGAACCCGCGACACTTGCACTCTCCGGTCCCGTGCGGTCAAACCGTCGGCAGTGTAGTGGACGTTTCGCGGCCGCGGATGCTGGCGATGAGCAACGATCGACACCACGACGGAGCGGGCCGCCGACCGCGCAAAGGCGGCGGCCAGGAAAAACTCGCGATCGCCCGCCGCGACCTCGCCGGGGGCGCCGCCTGGGAACTCGTCCATCCCCGCTGCAGCCGCAAGCGGAAAGAGGACATCGAGGAGGTCGAGGCGATGGTGGAAGCGGGCGAAACCGAGATCGCCCACGACGAACTCGTCTGGCTGCTCTCCGAGTGCCCCAACTTTCTCGAGGCCCACGTCCAGCTCGGCCTGATCGCCCTCGAGGACGACGACGCCAAGCTGGCCCGCGGTCACTTCGGACGGGCCTACGAACTTGTGATCCGCGCCCTCGAGGCCGCCGGCTCGCCACAACCGCTGCCCTACGAACTCGTTGGCAACAAGCCGTTCTTCCAGGCGGCCAAGGGGCTCGTGCACAGCCTGATGGAGCTCGGCCGAAAGCAGGCCGCTCGAGACGTCTGCCTGCGACTCGCGGCGCTCGATCCATCCGACCCGCTCGGCATTCAGCGGATCGCTCAGCGGTAACCCGACATCACGGACCGTATCATGTCATCCTCGCCAGCAGGTCCCAGAGGACGTCTTGCCGTGATGAATCGACTTCCTGCGATCATGGTCCTCGTAGCCGGTGGTCTGCTCACGACCATCGCCGTCTCACGAGCCGAAGACGCCCCGCCGATGACGGCGAATGCCGCCGAGACGATCCGCCTCTGGGATGGCGCGGCGCCGGGTGCGTTGGGCACAGCCGACCACGACGTTCCAGTCGTCGCCTGGTGGCCGGCGGCAAAGCAGGCAACGCCATCGGCGGCGCTGGTGATCTGCCCGGGCGGGGGCTACGGCCACCTCGCCGACCACGAGGGAAGCGACTATGCCCGGTGGCTCAACACGCACGGCATCTCGGCCTTCGTGCTCCGCTACCGGCTCGGCAGCAAGGGCTACCGCCATCCGGTGATGCTCAGCGACGTGTCGCGGGCCATCCGGCTCGTGCGGCACAGCCACGAGCGGTTCGCCGTCGACCCGAAGCGGGTCGGCGTGATGGGCTCGTCAGCTGGCGGCCACCTCGCCCTCACATCGTGCATCCACGGCGCCTCGGGCGAGGAGCAGGCGGCCGACCCGATCGACCGCGTGTCATCACGCCCCGACGTCGGAGTCCTCTGCTATCCGGTGGTCAGCATGCTGGCGGAGAAGACGCACGGCGGGTCACGGAAGAACCTCCTCGGCGAAGCACCCGACGAAGAGGTGGCCCGCCAGCTTTCGGGCGAACTCGCCGCCCATGAAAACGTGCCGCCGCTATTCATCTGGCACACCTGGGAGGACAAGGCGGTGAAACTCGAACCGATCCTCGAACTCTGCGTGAAGCTCAAGTCGCATGCCCGGCCCTACGAACTGCACGTCTATGAGACCGGCCGGCACGGCCTCGGCCTCGGCGTGCGTCCCTACGATCCCTTGAAGACGCTTCACCCCTGGACCGTCGAATGCCACCGCTGGCTTGCCGCACAAGGGTTTTAGCGGTCATGCTCAACGCGATGAACTGGAGACTCGTGTGACCACCGCCCGCTTCATCTCGCTGGAGGGCATCGACGGCGCCGGCAAGTCGGCACAGATCGGCCGACTCGCCGACTGGCTGCGGTCGACAGGACGCCACGTCACCACCTGCCGCGACCCCGGCTCGACGCCGGCCGGCGACGCGGTCCGTGCGATCCTTCTCGACCGGCACGACCTTCAACTGGCGGCGAACGCCGAGATGTTTCTCTACATGGCGGCGCGGGCGCAGATGGTGACCGAGGTGATCGAGCCGGCACTCGCCCGCGGTGAGTGGATCGTCTCAGACCGCTATCTTCTCTCCAACGTGGTCTATCAGGGATACGCCGGGGGTCTCGATCCCGACACGATCCGAGAGGTGGGGCGGATCGCCACCGCTGGCCGGATGCCCGACCTCGTGCTCCTCCTCGATGTGGACCTCGAGACAAGCGCACGGCGACTCGCGCGGCCGCTCGACAAGCTCGAGAACCGTGGCGAAGAGTATCGGGCGCGGCTGCGGGCCGGCTATCTCGCCGAGGCCACGAGCCAGCCCGACCGGGTGGTCATCATCGATGCCACTGCGGGGATCGACGACGTGGCTGCGGCGATCCGCCGAGCCGTGGCCTCTCGGTTTCTCGAGAAGGCATAGGAGGGCACATGGCCTGGCAGGGCATCGAGGGGCACGACGCGATCGCCGAACGATTCGTTGCCGCGCACGCCCGGGGACGGATCTCGGGGTCGTATCTCTTCGTCGGCCCACCCGGCGTCGGCAAGGGGACGTTTGCGCTGGCGCTGGCCAAATCGCTCACCTGCGAACGGCCGCAGCCGGGGCTCGTGGCCTGCGGTGGCTGTGCGTCGTGCGTGCAGGCTGATGCCGGCAGCCATCCCGATATCGATGTCGTCCGTAAGCCCGACGACCGATCGACGATCCCGCTGGATCTCCTGATCGGCGACGACGAACACCGGATGCGGGAAGGACTCTGCTGGCGGATTCTCCTCAAGCCGGTGCTCGGCTCCCGCAAGGTCGCCGTGATCATGGACGCCGACCACTTCTCCGATGAGGCGGCCAACTGCCTCCTGAAGACACTCGAGGAACCGCCCGATGGGGCGGCGATCATCCTTGTGGGCACGGCGCTCGAGCGGCAACTGCCCACGATCCGCTCGCGGTGCCAGGTGATCCGCTTCGCGGCCCTTCCAACCGACGTCGTGCGACGGCTTCTCGAGCGAGAGACCGCCGCCGCCGGTACGCCGCTCGACGCGGCGACCCTCGACCGTTGCACCCGTGGGGCCGACGGCAGCCTCACCCGTGCGCGGCTCCTCCTGGATCCTGAGGTGACGGCGTTTCGAAGCCGGCTCTTCGAACTGCTCGCGATGCGGCCGCTGCACGGCGTCGACCTTTCGCGAGAGACGCTCGCCTTCGTGGAGGCGGCGGGCAAGGACGCGCCGCCACGCCGGGCGCGGCTGCGGATGGTGCTCGACGCCACACTCGACGTGCTCCGTCACGCATCGCGGCGCGGCGTTGGGGCCAACACAGGCGATCCCACGCTCGACAGGGCAGCGGCGACCTGGACCACCGACATCGATGCGGCCGCCACGGCGGTCGACCGTACGCTCGATGCGGCCGACGCCATCGACCGTAACGCCAACCTCGGCATGCTCGTCGATGCCTGGACCGCGGTGCTCGAAGAACCACGGCTCGGCAGGCTCCGGTGAGCCTTTCGGGCCTTCTCAGAACCGCGCAGCCCGCCCAGAGTGCCGCGCGCCAGCGGTGATCCGCGGCGACCCTACCGGCCACGGTGTCCCTCATCGATTTTTCCGCGTGTGACTGTCGATCCAACCGCAGGGGTCGTGCCGGTTCGGAACGCCCCGCTCGTTCGGCAGGCGGAACACCATCGATCATGGCGACGACCCAGCGGACCGCCGTCGGCCGCGCCGGCTTCATCGTGGCGTCGGCGTTCTTCGCCGGCCTGGCGGTCGCGATCCTGGTTGTCGGCCAGTCAGCCTGGGAACCGCTTCCCGAATCCTCGTTCCGGATCGACGAAGCCGCAGTCGAGGCAGAACGGCCACCGATCGAGGTCGCAGACGATCTTCCGCCTGCCGCCGTGCTGCTCGCGGCCAAGCCACTTCCCACCGCTGCGTTGCCGGAACGTCTCGCGCTCGCAGACGCAGCGGCGCCCATCGTCGACGCCATCATCTCCCAGGCGCTGCCGACGTCGGGGGACAGAAAGGTCAGCGACGACCAGCCACACGACTCCACCCCGACACCGGCCACGGCGGACGCCGATCTTGTGCCCACTCCCGCTCGGGCCGCAGTCGTCGCCGTGCCCGAAACGGAGTCGCCGCCACCGGTGCCAGATGAGTCGCCCGAGCTTCGCGCCCTCATCTCGCGACTGCAGTCCAACGAGACCCCAGTCGCCCTCCCCTCGTCGCCCACCAGTTCGAATCCTCCAACGAGCCCTGCAGCGCCTCTGCCAGGCGACGCGTGGACCGATCCCGACGGAACCAACTGGAGCGACTCTCAAGCCACGGAGCCCGTCGAGCCTCGGGCTGCGGCACCGGCCCGCGGTGGCCGGCTGCTTGGCAGGCTCGTCGAGCGGCGTGGTGAAACTGACCGCGAGACGACCGGCGCCGGGCCCCCGATGACCGGCCGCCTCCTCGACCGAGTTCGCGACCGGTTCAATCCGAAGCCGGAAGACTCTGCCGAGCGCGACGAACCACGCAGCACCGACGCCGCTCCCGCTCCCGACGGCTCCCGTTGGCCGGAGCCTGCGTCGCTGCGCGGTCAGCTCGACTCGCTCGCCACGGGTCGAGGACCCGATCCAGCCACGGCCTGGGCCACGGCCACGCTCGACAGCCTCGCCGGGGTGCTGGCCACGGCCGGCCCGCGCGACACCGCTGCCGAGCCTGCCCTGATCACGCTCGGCGACCGGGTCGCCGAAGGCATGCACGCGGCCGACGCACTTCCCGACCATGGGCTCGCCTCGCGGACACGCCGGGCCGCCCTCGCGGTCGCCCGCCGGGTGACCGTGTGGCGGGCGGCCTCGGCCTGTTGTGCCGAAATCGCCGCCACGCCGCGCGGCGAGGTCACTGCGGAGATCAGCCCAGGCATCGCCGCAGCCAATTCGGCGGCTGAACTGGCCGTGCTGATTGGTGCGATCGAACGGTTTGAATCATCTCACGATCCGGCCGATGCCCGCCGCGTGCGGGAAGCGACGCACCTCGTCGCAGCCATTCCCTTGGCCACCGCGGAGGGCATCGTTCGTTCTGTTCAAGACCACTACCTCTCGCCCAACGTCCGGATCTCCGTCAACGAGCAGTTCGTGGAGAAGTTGCTGCCGGAGACCACGGTCACCACCAGCCCGCTGCACGACTACGTGCTCGGCCGCCAGGTCCGCGGCACGAAGACCGTCGAGCAATCGACGGCCGTCCTCTTCGAGCCGCACCCCACCGAGATTCGTCTCGATCTCCTCGTGAGTGGCGAGGTCGCATCACGGACGGTCACCGATGCCGGATCCGTGTCGATTCACTCCCGCGGCCAGTCGAGTTTCACGGTCTACAAGCCGATCCGCATGTCGCCTCGTGGACTGGGCTTCGACGCCGCTCGCGGCACGGCCTCGAACCATTCGCAGCTCGCCGGCATCGAGACCGGATTCGATTCGGTGCCACTGATGGGTTCGCTCGTGCGCAGCATCGCCCGCAATCAGCACGACGGAAACCTCGACGAGGCAACGCGAGAAGTCAACGCGAAGATCGTGAACCGTGCCTGCCGGGAGGTCGATGCACAGACCGAGCCGCAGCTGACCGCCGCGACAAAGCGCGCCCAAGAGCGGTTCTGGGCTCCGATGGAGCGGCTCGGCCTCGAGCCCACCGCGGTCGCCCTCGAGACCACGACCGACGCAGCGACGGCGAGACTACGGCTGGCGGCCCCGACCCAACTCGCCGCCCATACACCGCGACCGCGGGCACCGGAGAACGCGCTCTTCAGCATCCAGGTGCACGAGTCGACGGTGAACAACGCCTGCGGTCGCCTGGGACTCGCTGGGCGGAAGATGGGCCTTGAGGAACTGACTCGCCACGTCTGCACACAACTGGGGCTTCCGCCGACCATTCCCGATGACCTGCCGGAGGGCGTCGAGGTGACGTTCGCCGCGGTCGATCCTGTCCGCGTGGAATGTCGCGACGGCCTCGTGCACGTCCGCGTGGCCCTTGATGCGCTCGAGAGCGGCCGCCGAAACAACTGGTACGAGATCGTTGCTCACGTGGCCTACCGGCCGAAGGTGTCGGGGATGCAGGTGACGCTCGAACGCGACGGGCCGGTGCAGCTCAGCGGCCCAGGCCAGAAGGGGCGGATGGAGTTTGCGCTGCGGACCATCTTCGGGAAAATGTTCCCCAAGGAGCGTCCGCTGCCGCTGGTGCCCGAGAAACTGGTGGGCAACCCGCGGTTTGCCGGTGTGCAGGCGGTGCAGGCGATCACCGCCGATGGCTGGCTCGCCATCGCCCTGGCACCAGGAGCGGCGGCCGCATCGGGCAAGACTTCGGCGACGGCGGTTCGGCCAGCCGATCTTCCCCAGCGAATCATGCGTCGCTGAGCCCAGATGGGCCGCCCGTGTCGGCGCCGTGCTCGCCACTTACAATGCGGCACCGACGCAATCCCACCTCCCGGAGCCACGCCGATGTCCGCAGCGCCCGCCTTCCGCATCGAGTCTGACAGCATGGGGGACGTGAACGTCCCCGCCGACCGCTACTGGGGGGCACAAACGGAACGCTCGCGGGACAACTTCAAGATCGGCGTTGAGCGTTTCCAGTGGGGCCGCGCCGTCAAGAAGAGCCTCGGGATTCTCAAGAAGTGTGCGGCGCTCGCCAACGGCGAACTCGGCCAACTGCCCGCCGAGACGGTGAAGCTGATCGTGCAGGCGGCGGATGAGGTGATCGCCGGGAAGCTCGACGACCAGTTTCCGCTGGTCGTCTTCCAGACCGGCAGCGGCACCCAGTCGAACATGAACGCCAACGAGGTGATCTCGAACCGGGCGATTGAGATCGCCGGTGGCGTGATGGGCTCAAAGAAGCCAGTCCACCCCAACGACGACGTCAACCGCGGCCAGTCGTCGAACGACACATTCCCGACGGCGATGCACATCGCCGCCGTCGAGGTGATCCACGGGCGGCTGCTGCCGGCGGTGCGGCAGCTCCGCGATGTCTTCCTCGGTTTGGAGAAGAAGCACGCTGACCTCGTGAAGATCGGCCGCACCCACCTCCAGGATGCGACACCGATCACGCTGGGCCAGGAGATCTCGAGCTGGCGGGCCCAACTCGACGACCGGATCGCGGCGATCGAGCGGGAGTTACCCGGGCTCTACGAACTCGCGATCGGCGGCACCGCCGTCGGCACTGGCCTCAACGCCCATCCGCGGTTCGGCGATGTGGCTGCCTCGTACATCGCCAAGGAGACGGGGCATCCGTTCGTGTCAGCGGCCAACAAGTTTGCGGCTCTGGCCGCCCACGACGCCATGGTGGACATGAGCGCCGCGGAGCGCGGCCTGGCGATGGCCCTTTTCAAGATTGCCAGCGACATCCGGCTGCTGGCCTCCGGGCCGCGGTGCGGCATCGGCGAGATCTCGATTCCGGAAAACGAGCCGGGCAGTTCGATCATGCCAGGAAAGGTGAACCCGACGCAGTGCGAGGCGATGACGATGGCCTGCGTTCAGGTCTTCGGCAACGACGCGGCCGTCGCCTTCGCCGGCTCACAGGGTCACTTCCAGCTCAACGTCTTTAAGCCGCTGATGGTCCACAACGTGATCGAGAGCGCGGATCTCATTGCCGACGCCTGCGATTCGATGCGGATCCACTGCGCGAGTGGGATCGAGCCGAATCTGGCCCGGATCAAGCACCACCTCGATGACTCGCTGATGCTCGTGACGGCACTCAACACCCACATCGGCTACGAGAAGGCGGCGAAGATCGCCAAGAAGGCCCACGTCGAGGGAACGAGCCTGAAGGAGGCCGCGGTGGCCTTGGGTTATGTCACACCAGAGCAATACGATCAGTGGGTCGTGCCGGTGGAGATGACCCGTCCGCTCTCGGCCTGACTCACTGCGGCACCCTTCGCAATCCGAGCAGCGCCACCACGGCCAGGGCTGCGCTGACGAGCACCGGCGTCGACGGTTCGGGCACGGCCGCAACGGATCCGAGTGGCCCCAGCGCGGCGCCGAGCGGCCGATAGTCTCCCTTGTCGTAGAGATCCGCCGCGAGGAGGTCGGTGATGTCGAGGATGTCGACCACCCGGTCGGCGTTGAAATCACCCTCGCTCCAGGTGGCGAGCACCTCGGTGTCGTATCGCCCAGCGGCAAGCAAGTTCCCCGTGTCGATCACGTCAACGAAGGCGTCGAAGTTGGTGTCGCCTGCGGCTGGGGCGATCACGCTCCCCCGAACCGAGAGCGAGAGCTGCTGCAAGCCCGCCCCGGGGAGATCTTCGTCGGACAGGGCGAGCGTGTAGGTGCCGGAAAAGGCGCCGGCCGTGCCCGATGCCATCGACGCCGTGTAGCCGCGCGATGATCCCGATGCCAGGTTCGCGAGCGGGGCCAGCGTGGTTGAGAACACGCCTACAGGAGCGGTGGTCGTCACCCCGTCGAGATCGAGTTTTGCGGTCCACGCCGTGCCCGACGCGGCCGGCCGGTTGAAGAGCGTGAACAAACTGCTCCCCGGAGCGCCACCACGGATCAGCGTGCCGAAGTCGATCGTCAGCGACGTCGTGGTCGTTGCCGAGGCGAACGAGCCGATCGCACGATCGAAGACGCTGGTGGAAATCGTGCCGCTGAACGTGGGGCTCATTGTCTGTGGACTCGACGCGATCACGCTCACCGTACCGCTCCGCAGGCCCACCACTGTGGTGCTGATGGTGAGCACGTGTGTGTTCGACGCCCCGAGTGCCGCGTCGCTCCCCGTGCCGCTCGCAGTCACCGCGCCCGCCGCCGAAAAGGCGTAGTCGAGCTGGTCTGCACCGGCCGCGACCGCGACAGGGGCGGCGTTGGCGACCGTCAGCGTGGCCGACACCGTCCCCCCGCGAATCACCCGGGCTGGGAGCGCTGCGAGCGTCGCCGTCATTTTCGCAGGCAGTTGATAATCGGCCAGCACGGGTAAGTGGTCGGTGACCTGCGTGAGGCTCGTGAGCACCGTCTGGGCCTGGGTCGTCGTGTAGCCGGGAATGCGTGCGGCCAGCGTCGCGGCACTGCCCGTCGAAATTGCCTGATTGATCGCATGGGTCGCGGTATTGCCAAACGCCCAGTAGGAGCCCGCGATGTAGTCGAACCCGCCTCCATCACGGACCTCGCCCGTGATCAGCTGGAAGTCGAACCGATCGTCCATCCCTCCGGTCACCTGACCGTTGAACACGGCCGTCGTCGCCGGCGACTGGGTGTGGACGTCTTTGTAGGTCGTGCTGCCGCTCCACGAGCCGACGCGGCTGATGGGATCGAAAGCCTGCCCGTTCCCCGTACCGGTGAGCGTTTGGAACCCGGACTCACTCGACGTGTAGAAGTTGAGGTCGCCAGAGTAGATGATTCTCGCCCCCTGACCGATCGCGTCGGCGTCGGCGCGGATCGCGCGGGCCTCCACGTTTCGCTCCGCCTCGTTGGCGGCGCCCGTCGATGCCTTGTAGTGGCTGGCGTACACATAGAAGTCGGCGGTCGCGTCGTAGCCGATGGGCCGGAACTGATACCGCATCGTCTGCCGGGGCTGGCTGGCAGCGCCGGAAGTCGACCCGATCTTCTTCTCGGCGATCAGCGACACCGACGACGAGTTGAAGATGGCGATGGGGCGTCCCGATCCGGTCGAGCCCGCATCCACCGTCGATCGTAGGTACGACGTTCCCGTAGTGACGGTGTTGAGCAAGGCCGCGTAGGCGGTGCCGGTCGTGGCGACCGACTCGGCCTCCCCCAGGATCAGCACGTCGATCGCCCTGGCGAAGCCCCCCTTCGCCGACGCGTTCATCCCACGAAACACCGCGTCCATGCCGGTCCGCGGCCCGAAGGCGGCGGGGTCGCTGTTGTTGACGTTGTAGTTGACGATCCGCAGCTGGGCGGTGGCAGAGGCCGACCACCCAAGCGACGCGAACACGATGACAACGGCGAGAATGCGACGCACGGAGAATCTCCGAACCCCGCCGGAAAACGCTTCCGGGCGCGGACA
>QWPO01000136.1 GCA_003669255.1 Planctomycetota bacterium
ATCTCGTCATCTCGGGCAACGTCACGTCGGGCAACGCCGGAGGCCATCAACTGCGGTTCACCCCGGTGAGAGACTCTACCCCTTCGTCGCTGCTGGAATACAGCGGCAACATCAGCAACGGCGTCGGTTCGATCAACATGGTCTTCCGCGTCGACTCGGGCACCACCCCACACACGCACACGCTGAGGCTGTCCGGCACCGGCAACACGTTTACCGGAGGCATCACATTCAATGGAGGCAGGCCCGGCACGGCCACTCTCGAGTCGAGCCCGGCGTCCGGCACCACCGGGGCCCTCAGCACGGGCGCCCTGACGCTCGGTACTTCCGGGTCGACCGCCACGCTGAACCTCGGCGGCTCGCTCTCCACGGTCACGGAGGTGTGCAACATCAACGCCGGGGGCACCGGCCCGCGGCAAATCGCGGTGATCGGTGCGGGCAACCGCATCCTGTCGGGAATCGTGAACGCGACCACGACCGGCACCCTGACGCTCGCCTGCTCGAATGCCGGTAACCTCACGATCAGCAACGCGATCGATGGCACCGGCCCGATCACGATCAGCAGCACCGGCTCCGGCAAAGTGATCTTCAGCGGCACGGGCAACTTCTCCGGCCCAACCACCGTGCAGGCCGGTGGCCTGCAGCTCGCGGCCGGCTCGCCGCTGGGCACGAGCACGATCACGCCGATCGCGGGCGGCACGCTCTCGCTCTCGCCTTACGCGGTCACCACCGTTACTGGTCTGCTTCCCAACGCCGGGGGCCTTACCGACGTGGGCAACGGCTTCATGACGGTCTCCTCAGGGCTTTCCGCCGTGGACATGGTGACAGCAATCGTGGCGGGCCGGGGCGACGGCTCCTGGACCGGCGCGAGCGGCATCACCTCCAGCGTGGCGGCGGCTGACGTGGCGTCAAGCATCCCGCGAGCGGTGGGCTGGCTCGACAACGGCGACGGCTCGGTGTCGTTCGCCTTCGCAGCGCCCGGCGACACGAACATCGACTGGCAGGTCGACGTCCTCGACGCGGGCAACTTCCTCTCGTTCGGCAAGTTCGACACGGGCCTCCCGGCGACCTGGCAGGAAGGCGACTTCACCTACGACGGTGTGGTGGACGTGCTCGACGCCGCCGACTTCTTCGGCACCGGCCTCTACGACGCGGGCACCTACAACCCGCCCGCCGGGGCCGCGGGAGCCGTGGCCGCCGTGCCGGAGCCCTCCGGCCTCGCGCTGCTCGCCTGCCTGGGCGGCATGGCCGTCGCCGCCTACCGCCGAAGACGGACGGCGTAACGTTCCGTAGCGCAGGTTTTCAACCTGCGGCACGCAGCGCGACTGTCCTGAGTAGCGCAGGTTTTCAACCTGCGGCACACCGGCACAGGTTGGAAACCTGTGCTACTCGCTTGTGTAGCGCAGGTTTTCAACCTGCGGCACGCAGCGCGACTGTCCTGAGTAGCGTAGGTTTTCAACCTGCGGCACATCCGGGCACAGGTTGGAAACCTGTGCTACTCCCTGCATACCGGCACAGGTTGGAAACCTGTGCTACTTGGACCGCCGGCGGGCGGCGATCGCGGCATGAGCCGCGATCACGAGGATGATCGAGACTGGAACGGTCGGCTCCGGCACGGAGGCGATGCCTCCGGCTCCGCCGTTGTAGACCCCGGTGTCGTACAGGCCGGTGCCGAAGAAGTCAGCGGCGTCGAGGACGTCCACCAGATTGTCGTAATTGAAGTCTCCCTCGAACCAGGATGCCGGAAGGGCCGTGTCGAACTTGCCGAGCGTGAGGAAGTTGCCTGCGTCGAGGACATCGACCAACTGATCGACGTTGGTATCGCCGGGCGCCGCGTAGGACGCCATCACCGAGCCGTCGCCATTGTCGACCCAGCCCACTGCCCTCGGGATGCTGGAGGTCACATCAGCCGCCGCCACGCTCGAGCTGATGCCGCTCGTGCCGGTCCAGGAGCCGTCGGCGCGGCCAGCCACGATCGCCGTCACCAGGTCGGCGGCCGAAAGGCCCGAGACGACCGTGATCGAGCCATCACGCACGTCGATGAGGCCGCCGGCGTTTGGTGCCAGCCCTCCGATGGTCGCCGCGAGTCGCGGAGCGATTGTCAGCGTGCCTCCCGCAAGGGTGGTGATCCTGCTCGCGGCGAGGGCAGCCGCGTCGTCAAGTCGGAGGACGCCGCCAAGCACCGTCGTCGGTGCCGACAGCGAGCTGGAACTCGAGAGCACGAGCACTCCCGGCCCCGTCTTCCGCAGGCTGCCAGTCGATCCCGAGAGGGTCCCGGCAAACGTGCCGCCGCTCACCGTGAGGGCCGTTCCACCGAGGCTCACTCGGCCGCCGGAGAGCGTCGTGATCGTGGCTGTGGAGCCGGAGAGCGTGACGGAACCCGACGCCATCGTACCGATCGTGGCCGGGCCCGCGAGCGTGGCAGAGCCCCCTGAAAACCGCGTGATGGCGGCCGAGCCGGCGATGCCGAGCGTGCCGCCCGACACCGTCTCGCTCGTCAGGCTGCCGGCCGTGACAGCGCCGCCGGTGATGGTGGCGGTCAGGCCGCCCACGGCCGTCACGGTGCCGGCCGACACTCCACCGGCGATCGCCGCATGGCTGCCGAACCTCGTCGATCCGGTGCCCGAGAGCCCGGCGAGCGTGATCGTGCCGGTGGCGGCGGTGAAGTTCACCCCCCGACCTCCCGAGCCGTTGTTGGTCACGGCGGCCAGTGAAAGGCCCGTGCCACTGATCGTGGCCGACCCGCTGGCGGCCACCGTCAGCGGGGCCGACGAGTTGTACCCGGCGGCCGACAGCACGCCGCCATCGACCGCAATCGACGACGTGCCCTGCAGCGCCGCAGCGGACGCGGTGAGCGTGCCGGCCGACACGATCGTGGCCCCGGTGAACGACTGCGATCCCGACAGGCCGAGGGAGCCCGAGAGCAGCCTGATCGCCCCCGAGCCGCTGATCGCGTTGGCAAACGCACCGCCGTAGGCGTCGGAGCGGTTGAACCCGAGCGTTCCTCCCGCCGCGATCGTGATCGTGTTCGACACCGCCAGCGTCCCCGCGGTGCCGCCGGTCCCGACGGTGAGCATTCCGGCGGTGATCGCCACCCCGCCGCTGAGCCCCGTGCCGGTGCCGGCCAGCGCGAGCACGCCCGTCCCCGATTTGGTCAGGCCGGTCGAGCCCGTGAGCGTGCTGGCGATCGTCGCCGTCACACCAGAGGCGACGGTGATCGCGTTGGCCGCCCGGGTGTGGCCGCGCATCGCCATCGTGCCGCCACTCACCGTGTAGCCGGTGGTGCGGAAGTCGAGGCCGCCGCCCACGCCCACCGTGCCCGACATCGTGACCGTGCCGCCGGGCCCGTCGAAGATCCCGAGGGCGTCCTGCACCCAGATCGTGGATCGATCCTTCCAGGTGGTGGCGAGCACGCTCCACGTGCCGTTGCCTCCCGTACCGCCCGTGCCCGACCAGCGGACGCTCGTGAAGTGCGGGTTGGCCGCGGGGCCGTTGGTCGGGACGTTGTAGTAGGCCTTGAGCTGAGTGTTGTAGTTCGATGGGTTGACCGTCCCCGACACGGTCACGCCCTCGCTGTACCAGATCGAGTGGCCGAGCGCCGTGTCCGCCCGCGTGCGGTCGAGCTGCTGCTCGAGGTCGACCCAGGGTGTTGCCGAGCCGGTGCCGAGCAGCCGCAACCCGGCGGCGAGTTCGGGGCGATACGTGCCCGAGGCGGTGATCTGTGCGGCCCAGTCGGTCGCGAACGAGCCGTAGGAGGACCGATACACCTGGGGCAGGACCTCGTCGGTGCTGCCCAGCCACTTCGTCCAGTCGGCACAGTAGTTCGACGAGCTGAAGCTCGCGGTCGACGGCGACAGCGACACGATCACCGACGGCTTGGCGGCCTTGGCCGCAGCGGCGATTTCCTCGAACAGGGCCTGTGTCTTGCCCTGCCGCCAGGTGCGGAAGTTCGAGTCGAGGTAGTTCGTGGGCAGGTTGCGGTTTGTCTCCTGCTTGTAGACGGCCTTGGTGTAGTCGTCGAAGCCAAACTGCACCGGCCAGGCGAGGTGGTCGTCGAACTGCACGACCTGGAGGTCAAACTGGTTGATCGCATCGACCACGATCCCTTTGATCAGGCTCCTCACCTCCGGCACCAGCGGATTCATCCAGACGAAGTTGTTCGACGAGTTGGTGTAGTTGCCCGCGGAGTCTTCGAGCAACCAGCCGGTGCCGCTGGTCGTGCCGACCGTCCAGGTGGCATCGCGGCACTTCACGGCGAGTGGATTGGAGGGCGAGGAATACTCGGCCATCAGGCCGTATTCGAACCAGGCCCCGTGGATCAGACCCGCGTTGGCCGCGGCGGTCCGCGTCTCGTTGAGGAAGTTGCGGCCGCCCACAGTGGGGTTGAGCGACGGGCTGCCGGTGAAGGCCGAGAGCGAGGCGGACGTGTAGTTGGTGTAGCCTTGCTTCCACGCCTCCACATAGACGGTGTTGAAGCCCGTCTGCTTCAGCGAGTTCATCGTGTTCTGCAGGTTGGCCGTGGACCAGTCGTCGGAACTCGTCGTGGTGAGCCAGGTGCCGCGGATCTCGGGAGACGCGGCCCGCACGGCGGCGGGGCCGATCGCTGTCAGAATCGACAGCAATGCGACGAGTCGGGAAGTGAAGACAGATCGTCGCACGGGCCACCCTAACGCGGAATATCCTATGATTGCACTCTAATCCGCCTGTACGCAGCGACGCAACGTTTGGATCGCGCGGCGGGCAGATTGCCCCGATCGCTTACGCGATTGGGCTACTGAGCCGCAGGAAGCGTAACGCCGTATGGCGTACGGCCCGCCAAGGCACTCACTTCGGCTCGGGGAGCGTCCAATCGATCGGGGTCTTCTGACGAATCTCGGCCTGGAGCTCGCCGATCGCGGCGTAGGCCTCGCGGCTCGTCCGCCGGGTGCGGGCCATGTTGGCCGCCGCCACGCCGCCGGCCGTGCCGGTGGACCACTCGATCGGGTGCAGCCGCGTGGCCGAGTTGGCGAGGAACGACTGGGCCATTGTCTTACCCACCACCAGCAGGTTTCCGAGTTCCCGGTGCGTGAGCGCCCGGAACGGGATGCAGAAGGGGAGCGTGTCATGGGCCGACCGGCAGTAGGCGGGCATGTCGCAGCCCGAAATCGGATGGATGTCGGCCGGATAGGCGCCGAGGGCGATGCGGTCTGGAAACACCGTGCCCGTCCGCTGCTCCGCGGACCCGCTGAGGTCGGCGAACTTCAGCACGTAGCCATCAAGGCCGATCGCCCGCCGCGTGTCGCGGATGTAGGGGAGTTTGGCCAGGCCGTGGCCGGTGCCCAGCACGGCGGGGCAGAGGCTGATGCAGGCCGGATCGATGCCGCCCTCTGCGGCATGCGCCCGAAACCACTGATGCCACCCGTAGGCCCGGTCTTCGGCGCCACGGAGGGCGTCGAGGTTGATGCCGCCCCGCCAGTCGGCCCGCTCAGCGGCGGCCTTGTCGCGCGGTAGGAAAAGGTAGGCGAACGGATAATCGTTGCCCCCCTCGCGATCCTTGGCCGAGTATCCCCAGTTTTGGAGGCAGACGTCGCCTGCCGTCGGCTTGGCCTCGCGGCCACGGATCCGGCGATACGTCCAGATCTTCGTCCAGGCGTCGGGCTTGTCGCGGTAGGAACCGTAGCCGAGTTCCTGTGCCACAACGGGCCGATCGGCCTCGTTCACTGGCTCGGCATGCAGCTGCTGGGTGAAGCAATAGACGGTTGCCTGCCCACAGGTGTCGCGGCAGTCGAGCGATCCGTCGGAATCCTCAACGCCCTGCAAGTAGGGATGCCCCGAGAGCGCCAGCACTTCGCCCCATTCGGTGGCATCGATGAACACGGTCGCCTTCCCTGCACGAGGATCGGCCGCGAACCGGAGCGTTTTCTTCGTGAACCGGTCGGAGTCGGCGGGGGAGTACCAGTCGGCCAGGTCCTGCGAAGGCAGGCGGTCGTAGCCGCGCTCGGTCACCTCTGGACGCGGCGTCCGGGCAACGCAGGTAATCGACGCCACCCGGCTGCCGTCGGCGGAGAGTTCCACCTGCTTGACCACCGTGTCGAGAAACACCGCGAGCCGCGATCCCGCAGCGGCCTGGAGCGGCTCGAGCTGCCGCTTTAAGAAGGCGTCGGGGCAGAAGCAGAACCGGCTCACCCAGCAGTTGCCCGGATTCTCCAGCCCCTTCATGAGCGCCAGGAAACCGGGGGTGATGTTAGCGGGCGTGCGGGCCACGGCGGCCACGCTGTACGAAGCGCCGCCCGCGGGCGGCTTGATCGAATGCCAGGCCTCATCCACCGCCGGCACGCCGCTCGAGGTGAGCTGGCCGCCAACCCAATCCGTTGGCTCGATCAACGCCGTGCGGGCGCCGCTCTCGGCGGCCGCCAGAGCCGCGGCAAAGGCCGCCGTGCTGCCGCCGGCAACCACCACGTCGAAGTCGTCCAACACCTCAGCAGTCGCTGGGGCCGCGGCCCGAGCGGAAACCGTATCGAACAGCATCCCAAGCAGCAAACACCCCTGGAGAATCGCTCGGATCACCCTACGAGAAGGGGTGAGGCATGTCGTCGTTTGGCTCATCGTGTCGCGTGATCCGTGGGGGAAATGGGGGAACGGGGGCAGGACCACTCGGGGAACGCCCGGCTTCAGAATACTTTTATTCCCTGAGTAGGAAACAGAGATTGGCATTTCTCCATAATTGCGAAATCGATTCGCAAAACTTGGGAATATTTCACCAAAGTTGCGAAATGGTTTCGCAACTTTGGTGAATCAGCGGAGGGCTCAAAACCCCCCGGAAACGACGCAAGTCTTTAAAAACAAAAGACTTACAGGTTTCTCACCAAATGCGTGATTCGCGGCACGGTGTTTGCACTGCTAGCAAAACAGCCGGAGAGGCCGTCAGACAAACTACTCATCTCAAAAGAGAACGGAACCATGCGTCACACTGTTGCCACCGCTCGCACCGCCATCCTGACCGCCGCCGTGGCGATTCTCGCTGTTGCCTACGGAGCCGAGGCCTTCGCTCAAACCCTCTCCCCGCTCACCTCGTTCGGCTCGAACGGATGGCTCGCCCCGGGAAGCAACGCGTACGTTACGACCGACAACTCCCAGCGTGGCTTGGGCTGGAATCCGGTCACGAAAAACATCGTGCTCCCGAGCCGCAGCGGTGGCAACTTCGTCGCCATCATCGATGGCACGACCGGTGCCGTCGTCAAGACTATGGACACGACCGGAGTGTCCGGCGGCACGCTCGCGATGATGGGTGCCGGTGTCTCCGACGACGGCCAGATCTATGTGCCGAACCTCCAGAGCGGCTCGAGTTCGCTCAGCCCGTTCAAGATCTACAAGTGGACGGGTGAAAACGACACGGCTGCCCCGACCACCGCGTTCTCGCAGGTGAATCCCGCGACCACAAGCGGTGCCTTCCGGTTCGCTGACGCCTTCGCCGTCTACGGCAGTGGCACGAGCCTGAAGTTTGCAGCAGCTGGTACGACGACAAGCGGCTCGACGGATGGCCTGCCCAACAACAGCAACTTCATGATCGGGGCTCTCGATGGCTCGAACACAAACACGATCTACCGCAACATTCCCAACACGCTGACCACCTCGAACGACTATCGCCTCGGCATCACGTTCGTTGACGCTGACACGGTCATCGGTAACCAGGGCACGAGTGCCAAGTACACCGACTTTGTTGCCGCCACCACGCTCAGCAACACTGGCGCCATCGTCACCGGCTCGATCGCCATGGGAGCCGCCGACCGCCCGCTCGACTACACGGTGATCAACGGCCAGGCTCTGCTGGCCGTGGTGAATACGAACAGCTCGCTGATCTCGATCTACGACATCACCAACCCCGCCGCGGCCGCCCTCCTGACCACCGGGTCGACGGTGTCCGGATTCCTGACCGGCAACGCCAATGCCACTGGCGGCTTGCAGTGGGGCGAGATGCTCAGCCCGACGTCGCAGGTCCTCTATGCGATGAGCACCAACCAGGGGGTCCAGGCCATGGTCTTCCAGGCCGTGCCCGAGCCTTCGACCTACGCGATGATGGCCGGGGCCTTCGCCGCCATCGGTGCGATCGCCTCCCGGCAGCGTCGCTCCATCGGCTGAGCAAGTCTCAGCGAGCAAAGCCATCAGGCCCGCCGCGAAAGCGAGCGGGCCTGTTGCGTAGAATAAACTATTGTGTAGTTCGGTGATCAGGCCTACGATAGGCGTATTCGGGGCGGCAGAGACCGACACAGGAGTTGAGCCATGACAAGGGTCGATTCACGCACGCGGGCGTTCACGCTCGTCGAACTGCTGGTGGTGATCGCAATCATCGCCACCCTCATCGGTCTTCTCCTACCCGCCGTCCAGTCCGCCCGTGAGGCGGCCCGTCGGTCGGCCTGTAGCAACAACCTCAAGCAGATCGGGGTCGGCTGCCTGACCTACGAGTCGGCGAAACGCGCCCTCCCGCCGAGCATCGCCAAAAAGAACACGACGGGCCTGTTTCAGAAGCGCGGCCTCTTCACGTCGATCCTGCCGTATTTCGAAGAGAAGGCGATCTTCGACCAGATCGTGTTCGACTACACGGGCAGCGCGCTCGTCGATCCGGCAAGAAATCAGGTGGTGGGGCCGTACATCTGCCCGTCATATCCGCACCCCAAGGTGATGAACTCCGCGGCCAACGACTACGAAAACGGTGCCGAGATCACCTACGCGGGGTGCGGCGGTGCCCAACCTGCAAATGGTTCGGCTTCGCCGTGCCTCATCGGAAACACCTACCCTGATAACGGCGCCTTCAATCTCGTCGGCCCCGGAACGTTCGCCTCCACCGGACAGACATGCGGCAGCGGCACGGCGGTCATGGGAGTCGGGCGGCCGATCAGGCAGGTCCTTGACGGCACGTCGAAGAGTTTCATGATCGGTGAATACTGCCATCGCGACTACTACCTCCAGCGGAGCGAGTGGCAGGCGCCGCCGGGCAACATGAGGCCGTGGTTCCTGGCCGGGAACTACCAGAGCACGGTGCCGGACATCTACCACGTCAAGGAGTTCGAACTCACACCGAACTCAAAGCAGACAAGAAGCAACGCCGGCGGCCTCAACAAACTTCCGATGGGCAGCTACCATTCCGAAACCACGTTATTCGTCATGGTCGATGGCAGTGTCCGTCCGGTGAATGACTCGATCGAACTGCTCGTCTACCAAAAGTTCGCAACGGTCAACGGGGCCGAGGCAGTCAATGACCTGCAGTGACGCCCGCGGTTCCCGCTGGCTGCTCTGGCCCGTGATGGCGGTCGTGCTCGTCGGCCCTGCTGGATGCATCAGGCCGCCGCTTCTGGTACCGGTGAAGGGTGTCGTGCTGCTCGATGGCAAGCCGCTCTCATCCGGGGTCGTGCAGTTTCAGCCGGCTGCGGGGCAAATGGCCTCCGGCGTGATCGAAGGCGACGGCACGTTCACGCTCTCCCGCCACCTGCCCAACGACGGCGTGCCGCCAGGCACCTACCGGGTGGCGGTGACCGCTTTCGACCGACTGGCCGAAGTGCAGGCGGTCGAGAACCTGATCGTGCCGGTAAAATACACGAGATTCGGATCGAGCGGCATCGAGTTCACCGTGTTCCCCGGCACGCTCGAACCGCTGGTCGTCTCGCTGTCGTCCGAGGCCGGTGCCGAAGAGCAACCGGCGTTCAACGGCGAGGGAGCCGCCACCGGCACGTCGGCATCTGAATCATCGAACACCCCTGCACCGAACACCCCTGGAGAAGACGCCCGTGGCACTCCCAACACGAATCTGGGCGGCGTCTGACGTGGCCAGCCGCGACCTGCGACCGCTGACCTGGCGCTGTCCCCGGCGAGCCGTGCCGCTGGTCATGATCGCGATGGCCGTGGCCGTGCTGACCTCGGCCGGCGGTTGCAAGCGAAACCCGCGGGTGGTCGCGGTGAAGGGGAAGGTGCTCTACAACGGCCAGCCGCTCCCCTTCGGGAGCGTGATGTTTCAGCCCGACAAGGGTCAGCCGGCCATGGCCGACATCACCACCGACGGCACATTCACGCTCTCGTCGTATGGGCCAAACGACGGCGCGGTGCCGGGCAAGCACACCGTGAGCGTCTCCTGCTACGAGGGCCACCGTCCTGGCAAGGCCAGCGGCGATTCGCTTGGCAAGCTGCTGATCCCGCTCAAGTACACCCGCTTCGGCAGCAGCGGCCTCACGGCCGAGATCAAGGACACCTCGGGGAAAGAGCCTCAGGAGGTCGTTCTTGAGCTCACTGGCCCGGCCGTGACGTTCAACTGACGGCCCTCGCTGCAGGCGATTCGCCCGCGGCCTTACGGCCGGTCGGCTTCACGTGAAAACGGCTTCAGCGCTGCGGACGGACATCCTGGCGGCGGGCATTGGTGGCGCAGTGCACGTTGCCGTGGTTCTTCTGGTACACGCCGTCGTCGATGAACTCGACTCGGTCGGCACCGGCCGCCAGAAACCGCTCCCGACAGATCTCTTGCACGCCGCTCGGCATACCGGCTGAGCCGCAGATCACGGTGCCATTCACGACCAGCGCGTTGACGGGATTGCTCCAGAGCGACGAGGCATCCGTCACGCCGCCGTCGTCGAGCAGGCCCGCGGCGGGCACATCGAAGGCCACGGGCAGCCTGACCACCCGGCTCTCATCGAGGCCGAGCAGAGCGAGCAGGCCGGTCGCTCCAGCGTCGCCCGCCTCACCCGCTCGCGGCGCCTGGTCGTCGCCCACAAGCATCGCCTCGATCGCCCGCGCGATCCGGGCATTCGCCTCGCGGCGGCGGCCCGCCTGGGGCTCCGCGGCATCTTGATCGCCGAGCAACCGCAGGCCCTCGGCGGGGTCGGGCACGAGGATCACGCCGCGGCCGTCTTCCCCGGGCAGAAACGCCACGATCTCGTCGGTGTGCTTGATCACGAGCCATGAGGTGTCGATCCAGACCGGCGACTGGGCATGCTGGGCCGTCAGAAAGCCGATGACGTCTGGGTGAAACGAGCCACCCGTGAGCCGGTTGCGGCCGTAGATCACGCGGCCCTGCTGGTGCGCCGCCGTTGGGACCGACACCTCGAGGTTGCCATACCAATCGGCCCAGGCGTCGCCCCCAGCGAGTGGCCGCGGCTTCGCGACCTCGGCCACCGCCACGTCGGGCCCAAGAAGCGTGGGCGGAAAACTGTCGTGCCCGCGGAGGCCGGCGAGCACCACATGCATCGACGAGTCGGTGGTCGCCGCCACGGCGATCTCCATCGTATCTTGCATCCACATCTCGCGCCAGTCCGAGGTCGGATGCGCCACAAGTGGCACATCGAGGCCCTCCAAGATGCCGCGAAGCCGCGCGACGAAGGCGGCGTTGTCGTAGCGGCCGGTCGCTACATATGCCTCGTCCACGCGCGCCGTGCCTGGCAGGAGCCGCACCGGCGCCATGCATACAAGGAGATCGTGAACCGCGATCGGGCCATCCGGTCCCTCAAACGTGACGGCCACGTTCCCTTGACCCATCCATGTCTCGGGCACTCCGGCCCAGTCGCGGGCCTCGACGTGAACCGTCAGGTCGGCCGGCCCGCCCTCGGCCAATGGCCACTCCGCCCGCCCCAGGCCGAGGTGTCGCCAGCCCTCGCCGTCTCGCAGAAAAAACCGCAGCGGCGCGTTGTCCGCCACCACCCGCACCAGCCGGGCGCCGGCGGGGCAGGGGACCACGATCGCCGTGAGATCGCGCTCGTCCGCGGCGCCGTTGACGTGGTCGTCGTCGGCGTCGGGACGGCCGTCGCGGTCGTCATCGTCGCGGTTGGCGAGCACCGCGATCCCGTCAGCGGGGCAGGAGCGGCCGACGGCCGACAGGATCACACCCGCGGCCATCGCCACGAAGGCGAGCCGTACGAAAGCCGGTTTTGCGTGGGACATACCCGTGGTTTTATCATCCCTCCATGATCGAGTCGCCCGCCGCGTTCGTTGCACTGCTCCTGCTGCTCGCCGGCGTGTTTCCGACGGTGGCGGCTCGCTATCCGGCGCGGGTGTTCGAGGTGCTCCCGCCGATCGTGCTCTCCTACGCGGCATCGACGGCGCTTGCCATGGCCGGCTGCTGGCGGTCTACGCCGGAGATCGACGCCGTCAGGTCGGCGATCCTCACGCACCTCCTGCCCGCGCTCGTGTTCCTGCTCCTGGTCCGCTGCGACCTGCGGGCCGTCGTGGCCCTCGGCCCCCGCATCCTGCTGGCCGCGTTCTGCTCCACGGTCTCGATCCTCGCGGGCATCGTCGTCGCCTGGATGCTCTGGCGATGGTGGCTGCCGGCCGACGGCTGGCGGGTGCTCGCCTCGATCGGGGCCACGTGGGTCGGCGGCACCGCCAATCTCGTGGCGGTGAGCCGCGCGATCGACGCCGAGCCCGACGTCGTGTCGCTCGCGCTGCTCACCGACACCATCTGCTACACGGCGTGGGTGCTCTTCCTCTTCGCGAGCGTGCCCTTCGCGCGTCGCTTCAATCAATGGGCCGGCGCCACGCCGGCAGACGATGTCTCTGGCCACGCCCATCCCGCCGCGGCAACGGGAAGGCTCGTTCCCGGCGACGTGCTGGTCTGGCTCGGCATCGGCCTCGTGGTGGGAACGCTCGCCGCCGCCGCGGCGCAGCGGATGCCGCCAATGGCCTCGTTCACGCCTACCTCGTGGACGCTGATCCTCGCCACGGCCGCGGGCTGCGCCGCCGCCCTCACGCCACTGGCCCGGCTGCCGGGCTCCGACAGCGTGGCCTCGGCGCTCTTAGCGGTGGTGATCGTGACCATGGCGTCGCAGGCCAACCTCGCCGGCCTCGGCCGCGCTCCGGTTTTCGTGGCGGCGGGATTCACGGTCCTCGCCTTCCACGCCGCGGCGATGGTGGCCGCCGCGAAGCTGCTCCGGCTCGACCTCGGCCTGTGCAGCGTCGCGTCGCTGGCCAACGTCGGTGGCGTCGGCTCGGCCCCCATCCTGGCCGCCGCCCACTCCCGGGCGCTCGTTCCCGTGGGGATCCTCCTGGGGCTCCTCGGCTACGTGATCGGCACCGCGGCGGGCCTCGGCCTCGCGGCGCTCCTTCCCGCCCTCGGATCGGGAGGGCAGTGACATGACCCGCTGCGGTTGGTGGAGCTGGAGACTCTTGGCCCTCGCGATGGTCGCGGCACCCGCGGCACATGCCCGCGGTGCCGGCCCGCTCGAGGCCGCGCACTGGATCGCGCAGTGCCCAGAGCCACATCGCGTCGTCGCCGAGGCCGCAGTGGTGGCGGCATTCAACCGGCGGCTGCTCGCGGAGGATCCCACGCTCACCGATCTTTCCCGGCTGCCGATCGCCATGCCGGCGACGGATGTCGGCGACCGCGTGCGGCGGCGGTCGACAGTCCCTGACGGGCCGCTCGTGTTTGGTGACGGCACGCCCGTCGACGAGTCGGCCCGCAACCGCTGGCGCGCCGCGGTGTGCGACGATGCGATCTCCGCCACCGTCAAGCCGCGGTTCGCGCTGGTCGTCCGCCGGACCGCCATCCGCCGCCTCCCGACCAGCGACCGCGTGCACGACTCAGCCGCCGACACCGACATCGACTGGTTCCAGGAAACGGCATTCTTTCCCGGCACGCCGATCGTGGCGATCCATGCGTCGGCCGACGGCCGCTGGCAGTTCGTGATCGGCACGACCTACGACGGCTGGATCAAGTCCGACGCCCTTGCCTTTGGATCCCGGGAAGATGTGCTTGCCTACGCGGCCCGCGCCTCGCGAGTGATCACGGCTGCCCGTGCCACCACCTCGTTTACCCCCGAACTCCCCGCCGTCTCCGCTGTCGCGCTCGACATGGGAACGACGCTGCCAGAGCGTCGCGATTGGCCCGCGAGCGATGCCGTCAACGGACAGTCGGCGGCCGCGGCAGTGGTCGTCGACCTACCGCTCCGTGATCCCGACGGCGCGCTCCGCCTCGTGCCCGCGCTGCTTCCGCTCTCGGCAGGCAGCCACGACGGACCGCTCCCCGCCACGCGGGCAAACCTCCTGCGGCAGGCCTTCTCCTTTCTCGGCGAGCGCTATGGCTGGGGCCACGATTTCAACGGCCGTGACTGCAGCGGATTCGTGTGCGACGTCTACCGCAGCCTCGGCATCATTCTCCCCCGCAACGCCCGCGATCAGCAGACCTCGCCATGCCTCGACCGTGTGCCCGTGCCCTCGGAGTGGCCGCGAGACCGGCGGTTTTCAGCGGTCTCGGCCCTCCGGCCCGGCGACCTTGCCTACTCGCGGCGGCACGTGATGATGATCGTGGGCCACGACGAGTCCGGGCCTTGGGTCATCCACGACACCCGCGAGTGCCGTCCAGCCGCCGGCGCGGCTGCCGCCAACGGCGTGGTTGTGCAACCGCTGGTCTCGATCGATCCATCCCTCGCATCGCTCACCACCCTCATCCGCGTGCTCCCTTCAAACTCCACAGAGGCGCCATGAAGATCACAGGCTTTCGGTTCGGCCGGCTCCGCGTGCCGCTGCAAACGCCGTTCAAGACCTCGACCCGCACGGTCGATGCCATCGACGACATCGTCGTGATGATCGACACCGACGACGGCCACGTGGGCTACGGCAGTGCCGCCGCCACCGCCAGGATCACTGGCGACACCCACGGCGGGATCCTCGATGCGATTCGCCACCACCTGGCGCCGCTGCTGATCGGTGAGGATGCCGAAGACCTCCACATCCTCACCGGCCGGA
>QWPO01000002.1 GCA_003669255.1 Planctomycetota bacterium
ACGTTGTTGCGGCTCGGCGAGCCGCCCCACTGGTTCCACTCGGCCGCGAATGCCGGGCAGGCCACCAGGAGCACAACGGCCGCCGCCATCAGGCTGGAGCAAACGTCTGGCGACATGGCGGGGGCAACCCCGGCGCCCGCGAGACTTTTCTTCATTGTCATTTCACCGCCTCCACGGAAACGTTGTCGATCGAGACCTCAGAATCCTTCGAGTTGCCGAAGAAGCCGGGGCTGCCCTGCAGTTTACCGGCCGCGTGGACGCCCTCGATCGTCCATACCTCGGGCTCTTTCTCGCCCCGCGGCCAGACCTTGCCGCGGAGCACGGCCGCCCCATCTTTCGTGCGGGCCTCGAGCTTCATCGTGTACCAGCGGCCCGCCTCCCAGGCGAAGGGAATCGTCTTCGAGAAGTACGTTGCCACCTGCGGCGGCCACGAGCGGAGTTGCAGCTGCTGGCTCGCCCCCATCAGGTCGAGCGTGTACCGCTGGGCCACGAGGCCCATGTCAGGCATCCGCGCCTTCTCGAGGGCCGCTGGGTTGCCGAACTTCTTGGCGAACGCGTCGGCATCGGTCGCGGACGACTTTGGTGTGTCGGAGGCCGGCGATCCCGGCTTCTCCACGCCGGTCTCCTGAGCGCGGAAGTCGGCCTGCACGGAGTAGTCATGGAGGCCGATCGGACCGATCCAGCCTTGGCTCCGCGTGCCCTTCGGGATCGTCGTCACCTTCACGAGGCACTTCGAGCCCTCCACCTCGCGAACGACGTGGCGATACCGCATGCCGATCCAGGGCAGCGGCGGCTCCCCCTTCACCACACCCGTCTTCGGGTCGGCAGCAAGCGGAATGTCCTCGAAGTCGAAACGCCAGGGAAGCGGAGGCATCGAGCGGATCCGCGACTTGCCTTCGAGGCTCCCGACCTTCGCCGTGATGATCGCGGCGGTGTGGCCCGAGGCGGGGGCAGTGTAGATGCCCTCCTTCGACATCGCCCCGGCCGTGGTCGCAAACTCGGCGGCTGATTCCTTGACGAATCGTCCCGCCGCATCGAACAGCCGCACCTTCAGTGGCACCGTTGTACCGGCGGCGATCTGAGCTTCGGCCGGCACGACCTGCACCCAGGCGGGCTCGCCCGGCGTGCCACCCGTGCTGGCGGACACAATGTCGGGGCCAGACGTGGCCGGGCTCGACGAGGCCGAGCCTGCCATCTTCTCACCCAGGCAGTAGAGCCGGGCGCCCGTGGTCAGATAAAGGAGCCCGCTGGAGGCGACAGGCGAGGCGGTGACCTCGTCTTCGTCGTCGAACCGCATGCGGTTGACGAACGTGAGGCCGTCCTTCGTCGGCTCGAGCACGTGCCAGCCGCTCGTCGAGCAGACATAGAGTTTGCCGTCCGCCACCAGCGGACTGCCCCGGACGATCGTGCCGAGGAGTTTTACGGGCTTGCCGACCGGTTCGCCGGTCTCTTTTTCAAAAGCGTAGACCTTGGCGCCGTCGTCTACGAAGTAGACGCGATCGCCGAGCACCACCGGCATCGACCGCCCGTCCATCACGCTCTTCCGCTGCCAGACGGTGTTCGTCGCTGTGATGTCGCCCGTGCCCACGCCTTTGAACCTGGTCACCGAGCCCATCGAGGTGTTGTCAAGGTTTTCCTCCGCCTGGGAGATGAACACGTCCTCACCCTCCACCAGGGGCGCGACGTTGAGCCCACGGCGGGAGAGCTTGAAGTTCCAGACGGGCTTGCCCGTTCGCGGCTGGAAGTTCCAGACACTCCCGTCGCTCGAGCCAAAGACGAGCGCCGCCTGGCCGCCCAGAACCGCGAGCGACGGTGTGCTGTAGGTGGTGTCCTCAGGCAACTCCTTCGTGCCGTTCATCCAGCGGACCTCGCCGGTCGCCTTGTCGAGCCCGAGGAAGCGGTGGGCGGGACGGGCGGTGTCGCCCCAGCCGGTGACGACGGCGCTGGCGATCACGAGATCCTCGAAGACCACCGGAATGTTCGTGCGGCCGCCATAGGTGGAGAGAAACCCGAACTCCTCGTGGAGCGACCGCTGCCATTTCGTCTTCCCGGTGGTCGCGTCGATCGCCGTGAACACGCCGCAGACGCCATGGGCAAAGACCGTGTTCGATGATGGATCGGCAATCACCGCCGACCAGCCGACCCGCTCGGCCGGCACGTCCGAGAGGTAGACGTTGAAAACGTTTTCCCAGAGCTTCTTTCCGGTGGCAGCGTCGAGGCAGAGCACCTTCTCGGCCTCCTCCTTCGTGCCCGGCTTGTGCCGGACGAGCGTGAAGAGTTTTTCCCCCATGATCACTGGCGTGGAGATGCCGCCGGCCTCGTCGCTCTTCCAGAGCACGTTTGTGCCCGCCTCGGGATCAAACGAGGTCACGAGCGGCGGGCCGTCGTAGTGGCGGTCCTGCTTCGGGCCCCGCCAATCGGGCCAGTCGGCCGCAGATGGTGACGAGACCAAGACCGCCGCGGAGATCGCGGCGACGCAAAACAGGCGGATCTTCATGCGAGACCGCTTCATTCGGTGATCCCTTCGGCCTTGAGGTCGGCAGGTAGTTTCGGATCGACGATGCCCAGGGCGCCGCGGCCCTGCTGCACGCGGTCGGCGATGTCGGCCTTGATGCTCTCGGTGTCAGCCTCCCACCAGCGGCGGCGGACGGCGAGTTCCGGCTCCGCGAGCGGGCGGACCACCCGCATGCCCACGCCGAGTGCGGGCTCCTCGGTGTACCACCAGGGGCTCTTGGGAAGGTTGGGATCGACATCCTTCCAGTCGGGCTCTTCGCGGGTGCCGCCGGCGTCACGAGAGCCGCGGCGGGCGGCGCTGCGGCACTGCGCGGCCTCGTCGTAGTAGGCGCCGCCGCGAAGCACCCGCGGATAGAGTTTCTGCGGCCAGGTGATCGAGTCGGCCACGCTCACCGGCTGCGGCAGCCCCGCCTGGCGGCCGTAGCCCCCGGCCACGAGTTCGTCGACGCACCACTCGGCCACGTTGCCGTGCATGTCGTGGAGGCCCCAGGCGTTGGCAGCCTTTTGGCCAACCGGATGCGGCGCCTCGTCGCAGTTGTCGGCGAACCAGGCCGCGTCGTCGAGGTCCTCGGCGTCGTCGCCGATGTTCCAGAGCGTCTGCGTGCCGGCGCGGCAGGCGTATTCCCACTCGCTCTCGGCCGGCAGTCGGTAGAAGCGGCCCGTCAGGCCGCTGAGCCACTTGGTGTACTGCCGGGCGGCGAACTGGGTCATGGTGACGGCTGGCAGCGCGTCGTCTTCACCGTTGACGAACGTAGTCGTCGGGTCGTAGAGAGCCGAGGGTGCCGTGACGGCGTCGGCCCGGTTGTCCGGGGTGACAGGACGGATGCCGGCCGACCGCATCGCCTTGAAGATCTCGAAGGCGGCCATGTACCGCTTGTACTCGGCCCAGGTGACCTCGCACTTCCCGATCCAGTGGGGCTCGACCGTCACGTCGGCCTGCGGGCCCTCGTCGCTGGACCGGTCGGCCTCGCCGTCGGGGCTCCCCATCCGAAACGTACCGCCGGGGAGCGGGATCATCCGAAAGGTCACCGTCGTGCCGGGAATCGTTTCGTCGTAGGCCACCATCCAGCCACCGGGCACCTGCACCGCCGGGCCGTCGCCCGACGGCTTTGCCTCGCCCGCCACAAAGCCGTGGTCGGCATGGAGCGGCAGGGCCGGGCAGGTGAACAGCAGGGCGACAAGCAGAAGCCGCGGGCGGACATGCATGGCGGGCGATTCCGGGGGGCAGGGACGGCGAGGCACGGAGACCGTAAAGTGTAGTCTTCCGATTCCAGTCCCGCACCCGCGGGGAGCATCAGACGTGTCTGCCTCCAAGCCCCCGAAACCTACCTCGTCGTCGCCGAAGAACTCGCCAAAGAGCAAGGTGGCGAAGAAGGGGGACGACAAGCCCGCCGAACGGGTCGTGGCCGAGAACCGCAAAGCCCGCCACGACTACGAGATCATCGACACCCTCGAGTGCGGCATCGCCCTGGTGGGCAGCGAGGTGAAGAGCCTTCGCGGGGGAAAGATGAGCCTCGACGAGGCCTACGGACGCGTGGATGGCAACGAAGTCTGGCTGCTCGGCTGCGACATCCCCGAGTATGAGAAGGCCAACCAGCTCAACCACAAGCCGAAGCGGCCGCGGAAACTCCTCCTCCACCGTCGCGAGATTGCGAAGTTCGCCGGCCATGCCTTCGAGAAGGGCCTCACGCTCGTCCCGCTCAAGGCCTACTTCAAGAACGGTCGCGTGAAGGTGCTCCTCGGCGTTGGTCGTGGCCGCAAGGCGCACGACAAGCGGCAGAAGCTCAAGGCCGATACGGCCAAGCGAGACATCGAGCAGGCTCTCCGCGGGCGACGCTGAAAAGCCGACGCCCCCGGAGGCCAGGGCCTGCGGGGGCGTCGATGTCGTTGCAGTGGCGTGTGTCGCCGACGTACGTATGGCGCGACGGTTCAGTCGTCGGCACAGGCGCCCACGAGCGCGGACGACTCCGTGGAGTCTTCCGGGTGCCACAGGGGCATGCCTCGCTGGATACGTTCGGCGAGGATGTCGATCTTTTGCTTGGAACCGGCAGGAGCGGTGGTCGGAATGAACTCCGACGTGCACTGCGGCTCGAAGTTTTCGTCGTGACCGTAGAGTTCGATGATTTCGAAGACGTTGCGGATCCGGGCCATTGGTTCGAAACCACTCCTTGTTGGATGCGAGTCCTGTCGACGTCCATCAGGCAGACGGAACAGCCCGCTGGCCCTGGACGCCATGCTCCCGTGGGGTTGACGCTGGCCCGACAAAGGCATATCGCGAGCCGGCCGCGAGGCGGACTGCGAAGAACCGTTATCAGGCGACCCGCGGGCAGGACGGCGGAAGGGCCGTAGCGGGCGCGACGAGCGACGGGAACCTCGACATTATGGACCCGGCCACACGCGAGTCAAACATTTGGGACGCGGGTGAAAGAATGTGGAAAAGCCGCGGAAAAAACCGGCTAAGCCGCAGGGTTTCGCCGTCCGTCGCGGTCTCTCACTGTCCTGGAGGACCGGGCGGCAGCACGATCTCCACGTCGGTCGGTGGCGGGGGGGGCGAACTGCTCGTCGCAGGCTTCGCCGTGGGATCGAACTTTGGCGTGTCGGTGCCCATTCGGGACTCGAGGTCAGCGGTGAGCGAAACCTTCTCGCCAGTGGCCGGTCGCAGTTCCAGCATGGTCACCCCCCATTCGCCCTTCGTCTTCTTGCCCTCCACGGCGATCGCTCCCTTGCCCTTGGAGCCCGACACGTCGAACTGCAGCGAGGCAATGCCGTCGGTCTCGTTGGCCGTGCCGCGAACCGCCGTCCCACAGGTGACTGGGGTGCCGAGAGACTCGGCGACACGAGCATTGCCCCGCACTTCTTCCACCGCCTCTTTCACGAGCGGGTGCTGCGAAAGCGGTCGACAGCCCGTTCCGGCCAGCAGCACGAGCAGGCCTGCCATGACAGGCATGAGGTTTGCGGTGCGGGAGCGGGAAGTCTGGGCCGGCAAGGCATGGAGCATGGGAAAGTCCCCTGGGAACGAGGTACAGATCGGATGAGGTGGCTCGTTCGACCGCAGGCCAGCGATCAGCCCTTCACGTCGTTGGCCCGGCACCAGGCGATCTTGTCGGCGGTCGACGTTGGGAGGGCGCCGCCTGCAGCCTTCTTTGCCGCAGCCTTGAGCGGAGCGGGGGCAGCGACTGGGGCCGGTTCCTCGGTCACCGGTTCGGCAGGCGCCGCGGCAGCGGCCTTTGCGGCGCGGGCCTGGGCCAGGATCTCGGCGGTCGAGAGCTTGCCGCCGGTTGCGGGCTTCGCTTCGCCAGTGGCCTTGGGGGCCGCCGCCTTGCCGCGAGCTGCGGCGAGGATGTCGGCGGTGGAAGCCTTCTTCGCAGCAGCAGGCTTGGCCGCTTCCTTGGCCGGAGCCGCCTTCGCTGCGGGCTTCGCCGACTTCTCTTTCGGCTCAGCGGGCTTTGGCAGCGGCTTGGGCACCATCTTCAGGCACGACGGATCGATGTCGTACCAGGCGGTGTTGTTGTATTGGTCGAACTCGACCAGGCAGCGGCCGTTCATGTTGACCGTCTTCACCTGGCCGGTCGCCCGCGCAAACCGCGAGAGTTCGGGGGCGGGCGAATCGATCACGACGTACTTGTCGGTCCATTCCGCCTTGAGTCGCTCGATGACGTCGAACATAGGCTGTCGCAGTCGGGAACGGGGTGGACGGGGTGGCGAAACCATGAATGTGATCGATGGCCGGGGGGATCGCAAGATGCGGCCGCGACCGGGCTTCAACGGCCCCGGCCGCCTGCCGTCGGGGGCATCGCTCGGATGCTGGCGGGGCCCACGTGGTACGACCAGCAGACCGTGGCCGGAAGGCCGTCGCCGGGATGTGGTGCGGTCACCAGCACGGTCTCGTCCGCCACGAGGTATGTCGATCCGAGCCACACTGGCGGCTCTTTGATCCGGCAGGCGATCTCGAAGAGCAAGGTGTCGGCCTCTCCGGGGTGGGGGGAGATGCTCGCCGAGAAGTGCGACCGGCCGGCCAGCCCCACTGCGAGAATCGCGGGGCCGTTCGGGGTTTCGAGCGTCGAGAGTTCCACAAGCGGCGGCGAGGCGGGCCACGATCGATCGCGGCCATCGGTGGTGTGTTCCTGCGAGGTGGCGAAGGGCACGCCGTCGATGCTGACGCTATGCCGCCAGCGGTCGCCGTGCCAGGTGAAGACCACGCCCGTTCGCCCAGCCGACAGGGCGACCGGCGGCCGGGACCGCGGGGCGGCGGGCTCGGACGCAGGCGGTTCGCGGTTGGCGGGTGGAGAGGTCATGATGGCGGGCCTCAGCATACGGCAGCCGCGGCCGCCGCGCGCCGACCGCCTGGAAACCGGCTCATGGAACCGCGTCGTTCGTTTGGCTGGCCAATCCTCCTCGGGGTGGTGCTGATCGCGGCGTTGATCGCGCTGACGGTGGGCTGGGTGCTCGTCAGCATCGCGGCGGCCCTCGGCTCGCAGAACGCGGCCTTCTACTGGGCGGTTCTCGGTGTCGGGGTGGCGCTCCTCGTGGTCGTGCTCGCGGGGGTGATCGTCTATCTCGCGCTCACGGTGAAGGCGATCGCGCTCTCGCAGCGGCAGAGCAACTTCATTGATAGCGTGACCCACGAACTGAAGAGTCCGCTGGCATCGCTCAAACTCTCGCTGCAGACGCTCACTCGCCGGGCCGTGCCGGCCGAGCAGCAGGCCGACTTCCACCGAATCATGCTCCAGGACGTGGAGCGGCTCGACACGCTCATCGACCACCTGCTCGACGCCGCCAAGACGCTCCAGCGGCGGCCGCAGGCGGGCGGCAGCGCGGCCGACGTGGAAGTCGTGCTCGGGAACGTCTGCTCCGCCGTCGTGCACCGGCATGGCGTGGCCGACGACGCGATCACCGTCGAAGCCGCGGCAGACGGGCCGTTCATGGTTGCGGGCCAAACGGCCGACGTCGAGATCGTGATCCGGAACCTGCTCGACAACGCGGTGAAATACTCGCTTCCCGATCCGCGGGTGACGGTCACGGTGAGTCGCACGAACGCCGGTCGGGTGCGGATCGCTGTGGCCGACAACGGCCCGGGCATCCCGATCCCACTTCGCCCGCTGATCTTTCGCCGCTTCCACCGCCTTGGCAGCGAACTGGAGCGGTCGACACCGGGCACCGGCCTGGGGCTGTTTCTCGTGAAGTCGCTCGTGCGGCAAATGCGCGGCAAGGTGCTCGTTCGTGGCCGCCAGCCGCCCCCCGGCACCGTCTTCGAGGTGGAGTTGCCGGCGGCGCCTCGCACGTGAGCCACGCCCGGCGGCTTCGGCGTCGAGAAGCGTAGCGGTCTTTTCAGCCTGCGCGCCGCTGGTCTAATCGGGCCATGCACACAACCCACTCTGCTCCCACGACGCCGACCATCGACGTCATCCCGATCCGCCGCGTCCTCGTGAGCGTGTTCGACAAGTCGGGCCTCGACCGGCTCGCCGCGGCGCTTAAGGCCGCAGGTGTCCGCGTCGCCAGTACCGGCGGCACTGCAACGGCGCTGGCCAAACTCGGCGTCACGGTGGACGACGTCTCAGCGATCACCGGCTTTCCCGAGGTACTCGACGGCCGCGTGAAGACGCTCCACCCCAACATCTTCGCCGGCATCCTCGCCCGCGGCGACCGGCCTGACGATCTCGCCGTGCTCGCCGAGCACGGCATTGAGCGATTCGACGCAGTGATCGTCAACCTCTACGACTTCCAGAGCGTGATCGCGAAGCCCGATGGCACGCCGGCGCAGGCGATCGAACTCATCGATATCGGCGGTCCGAGCCTCGTGCGAGCGGCCGCCAAGAACCACGCCTTTACCAGCATCGTCACGAGCCCCACCCAGTACGACGCCTTCATCGCGGCCGTCGCCCGAGGCGGCACGACGCTCGCGGAGCGTCGGCAACTCGCTGCCGCGGCCTTCGAGCACACTGCGACGTACGACGCCGTGATCGCCCGGTGGATGGCCCGGCACGCAGGCCTCGTTGCGGAGCCGTCGGCTGCCGCGCCGCCGGCCGAACTCACCACCGAACTGCCGCTGCCGGCACGGGTGACCCTCGAACTCGAGCAGCGGCTGCCACTTCGCTATGGCGAGAACCCGCACCAATCCGCGGCGATGTATGCCCCGGTGGGCACCCACCTCGGGCTCGCGGGCCTCAAGCAGCTCTGCGGCAAGGAACTCTCCTACAACAACCTCCTCGATCTCGACGGGGCGACGCGGCTCGCCGGGCTCATTCAGGATCCCGCGGCCGTGGTCGTCAAGCACACCAATCCCTGCGGCGCCGCCTCCGACGGCACTGCGGCCGGAGCCCTCGCGGCCGCGATGGCGGCCGACCCCACGAGCGCCTTCGGTTCGATCGTCGCCGTCAACCGACTCTTCGACCGCGACTGTGCCGAGGTGCTCTGCGCCCCGGGGCTGTTCGTGGAAGTGGTTGCGGCACCCGCGTTCGCGAAGGAGGCCGTCGAGATGCTCACGACCCGGCCCACGTGGAAGGCGAGCGTGCGGCTGGTGGAGGTTCCGGCGGGCGACCCGTGGGAGGCGACGGCCGGCCTCGAACTGCGGAGCGTGGCCGGTGCCCTGCTCGCCCAGCGTCCCGATGACGAGTGCGACGATCCGGCGACCTGGCGGGTGGTGACGAAGACCGCGCCGCCGACCGCCCTCACTCAGGACCTCGACTTTGCCTTCACGCTCGTTCGCCGGCTGACGAGCAACGCCATCGCGGTCTGCCACGGCACGAGCCTTGCGGGTGCCGGCATCGGCCAGACGAGTCGCGTCGACGCGGTGCGGATCGCGCTGGAGAAGGCCGGGGCGAAGGCCCGAGGCGGCGTGCTCGCCTCCGACGCCTTCTTTCCGTTTCCTGACTCGATCGACCTGATCGCGAAGGCGGGGATCGCGGCGATCGTGCAGCCGGGTGGATCGAAGCGGGATCCCGAGGTGATCGCGGCCGCCGACGCGGCGGGCATCCCGATGGTGTTCACCGCCCGGCGGCACTTCCGGCACTGAATCGCGTTCGTCGACGGATTTTCATGCGTGCACCCGCGACCCAGCGACTCGTCTCCCTCGATGCCCTCCGGGGCTTTGACATGTGCTGCATCCTGGGCCTGACGGCCGCCGTCGAGGCTGTGCTGGGGCGGTTCCTGCCACAGAGCCCGCTCACTGCCGTGCTGAAGACGCAGTTTGCGCACGTGGACTGGGCCGGCCTGCACTTCGAGGACCTCATCTTCCCGCTGTTTCTCTTCATCTCCGGTGCGGCGATGGCGTTCTCCGTGCCGAGGCGGTTGGAACGAGAAACACAGACGGCCGTGATCAAGCACCTGATCGTGCGGGCGCTCGTGATCTTCGCACTCGGCGTGATCTATTCGGGTGGGCTGAGCCGAGGATGGGACGAGGTCCGCTGGCTGGGGGTGATCCAGCGGATCGGAATCGCTTCCGCGGCCGCCGGCCTGCTTTCGATCTGGCTCGACGGGCGCGGCCTCGCGATCGCCACGGCCGTGCTGCTCGTGGGCTACTGGCTGCTCCTGTCGTTTGTACCCGTGCCCGGCTTTGGGGCTGGTGATTTTGCCGAGGGGAGAAACCTCGCCAACTACCTCGACAGCATCTGGCTCCCGGGCCGGAAGTACGACGGCGACCACGACCCCGAAGGGATTCTCAGCACGCTTCCGGCGATCGGCACGGCGCTCCTCGGCCTCCTTGCCGGCAACTGGCTTTCCCGCGATATGGAGCCGCGGCGAAAGGTCGGTGGCCTGCTGCTGGCGGGCGTCGCCCTGCTGGCGGCCGGCTGGGCCTGGCACCCGTTCTTTCCCGTCGTCAAGAAACTCTGGTCGTCGAGTTTCGTGCTGGTCACCGCGGGCTGGAGCGCGATCCTGCTGGCCGGCTTTTATTGGACCATCGATGTCCGCGGATGGCGGCGGTGGTGCGAGCCGTTCGTCTGGGTCGGCGCGAACCCCATCTCGCTCTACCTCGCAGCGGGCATGGGAGCCTTCCGCACGGTGAACCAGCGGATCGTCGGCCCGCTGTCGGCCGAGTGGGCCTGGGTCGGCAGCATCACCGTCTTTGTCCTGATGCTCCTGACGGCCCGCTGGCTCTATCGCCGCGGCATTCTGCTGCGGGTCTGATGGCTGCTGCGGGCGTCTCACGCTGGGCATGGCTCTGGTGTGGTTCCCCGACGCCTTACGGCGTTGGGCTTGTACGGCAGTTGCATAAGCCGACCAGCCGTAAGGCCGCGGGCCCACCACGCTCGACGCGGCGTGAGGGCGGGAAGTGGCATCGGTTGTCTTGCCGATGGAGCCAATCCCTCTGGAGATTGAGGGCGAACGGGCTATCCTTCAGGCATGGCCGACATCCTCGATCAGATCGTGGCGCGAAAGAAGCTCGAGGTGGCGGCGTGTCGCGACCGCGTGCCGACGGCGGCGCTCGAGGGGCGGCTCTCCGTGGCACCGGCGGTGCGGGATTTCTTCGCTGCCCTCGCCGCGCCGGGGCCCATCAAACTGATCGCGGAGTTCAAGCGGAAGAGCCCGTCGGCAGGGGAGATTCGCCCGGGCGCCGCGATCGAGGAAGTGGTGCGCGGCTATGCCGCCGCCGGGGCGAGTTGCCTCTCGATCCTCACCGACGGCCCCGGGTTTGGTGGGAGCCTCGTCGATCTCGAGACTGCGAGGATCGCCGTGCCGCTGCCCGTGCTCCGCAAGGAGTTCGTGGTGGACCGCTATCAGGTGATCGAGGCGCGGGCTCACGGGGCTGACGCCGTGCTCCTGATCGCCGAATGCCTCGACGATTGCCACCTCCGCAGCCTCTATCGCGAGATTCTCGACCTCGGCATGACGCCACTCGTGGAACTCCACGATCCGGAGAACCTCCCCCGCGTGCTCGATCTCGGGGCCACGCTCGTCGGCATCAACAACCGCGACCTGCAGTCCATGACCACCGACCTCGACACCGTGCTGCGGCTCCGCGAGCAGGTGCCCAACGAGGTGCTGCTCGTGGCCGAGAGCGGCATCAAAACGCGGGCCGACGTCCAGCGGCTCGAGGCGGCGGGGATCGCCGCGATGCTCGTCGGCGAGTCGCTGCTCAAACAGCCCGATCCGGGGAAGGCCGCGGCGGCGCTGCTCGGTCGCTGACGAACTTGTAGCCGGTGCCGCGGACCGAAAGAAAATGGACCGGCCGCGAGGGGTCGTCCTCGAACGTCTTTCGCAGACTGAGCATGAAGGTGTCCACGGTCCGCGTCGCCGGCGGCCGGTTCATGCCCCAGACCTTCGTGAGGAGTTCGTCGCGGGTCACCACCTTGCCCTCGTGCTGCACGAGGTACTTGAGCAGCTTCATTTCGAGGCTCGTGAGCTTCACCGGCTCACCTCGGCACGTCGCCTCCCAGGTCTCGAAGTCGACCTCGGCCGAGCCGAACCGCACGGTCGCCGTCGCGGCGGCTTCCACCGGCTCGGGCGCCCGGTCGTCACGGCCGCGGCGAGAGAGGAGGCTCCGGATCACCGAGAGCAGCTCCTCCAGATCAAAGGGCTTCTGGAGGTAGACGTCGGCCCCCGCGTCGAAGCCGCGGATCCGGTCTTCGACGAGCGTCCGGGCGGTGAGCATTACGATCGGGAATGAATCACCGCGGCCGCGAAGCGTCTCGCAGACCGCGTAGCCGCTCATGCCCGGGAGCATCAGGTCGAGCACCACCAAGTCGAGCGGTGGCTTCGCCGAGTCGATGACCGCAAGTGCCGCCGGACCGTCGCCGGCCGTCGTCACGGTGTAGCCCTCGGCCTCGAGGTTGAACTTGATGCCGAAGGCGAGGTGCTGTTCGTCCTCGACAACCAGGATGTGCGGCATGCTATGGCTCGCGGAGAGGCCCGATGACGGCGTCGGAGGGCCGGGTTCTGGTCGTGCGGGTATGATGCCAGCATGACCCACGACGCCGTGCCGTCCGAGGAACGCTTCACCGCCTATTATGCCGCCCCCCGCGCGCCTTGGGACATCGGCCGCCCCCAACGGGCGTTCGTCGAGGCATCCGAGGGGGTCGGGGGCCGCGTGCTCGACAGCGGCTGCGGCACCGGTGACCTCGCGATCTGGCTCGCCGAAAGGGGCCGCACCGTGACCGGCGTTGATTTCCTCGAGCCGCCGCTTGAGGTGGCACGGCGAAAGGCGGCAGCGGGGGCCGTGGCGGTGAACTTCCTGAGGATGGACGCTCGGCACCTCGCTTCGATTCCCGAACGGTTCGACGCGGTGACCGACTGCGGTCTCTTCCACACGTTCGACGACGCCGGACGGGTGGCCTACGTGCGGGCGCTCACCACGCTGCTCGAGCCGGGAGCGAGGCTCTTCGTGCTCTGCTTCGCCACCGATGAGCCGGGCAGCCACGGCCCGCGGCGGGTCGCCGAGCAGGAACTCCGCGACGCGTTTTGCGAGGGCTGGGTGGTTGAGTCGATCGAGCCGTCGCGGTTTGAGGTGGTGCCCGGGATCGCGGGCGCGGAGTTCACACCCGGTGGAGCCCGGGCGTGGTTCGCAACCATCCGCAGGGCCTGACGGCGGGCGGTGGCGGCGGCTGACGATCACCGCAGGCCGATTTGACGGCCGCGACTGCGGCCACCCAAGATGCACGAAAACAAGGAGGTTTCCGTGGCCGACATCGCCATCCAGCCGATCGAAACGAGGAGCCAGCAGAAGCGGTTCATCCGCCTGCCCTGGCGGATCTATCAGAACGATCCCTGCTGGATGCCTCCGCTGATCATGTCGCAGGAGGAACTGCTTGGGTTCCGCAAGCACCCATTCTACGAGCGGTCGAAGAGCCAGTCGTTTCTTGTCACGCGGGGTGGCCGCGACGTGGGGCGGATCACGGCGATCGTCAACGCCGGCCACATCGACCGCTACAAGGAGCAACGCGGCTTCTTCGGCTTCTTCGAATGCGACGACGACACGGCGGCCTCGCGGGCGCTCTTTCAGGCGGCGGGTGACTGGCTGCACGCCCAGGGCATGACCTCCATCCGCGGCCCGGCGAATCCCACGCTCAACTACGAGTGCGGCCTGCTGATCGACGGGTTCGACACGCCCCCGTTCTTCATGATGACGCACAACCGGCCGTGGTATGCCCACCTCGTCGAGGATGCCGGGTTTGGCAAGGTCGAGGACATGTTCGCCTTCTACGGCAAGACGTCGATGCTCGATGGCATCGACCCGAAGCTCGCCACGATGATCGAGGGCGTGAAGGAACGGTTCGGCGTCACGCTGCGACCGCTCGACAAGAGCCGGTTCGCCGAGGAGGTGCGGATGTTCCTCCACATCTACAACGAGAGCCTGGGCGGAACCTGGGGCTTCGTGCCGCTCACCCCGGGTGAGGTCGACCACATGGCGGCCAGCCTCAAGTATCTCATCGAGCCGGAACTCGCGATTGTGGCGGAGGTGGGGGGCAAGCCGGTCGGGGCCGTGTTCTGCCTGCTCGACTACAACCCGCGGATCAAGGCGATCGACGGCCGGCTATTTCCGTTCGGCTTCCTGCGGCTGCTCTGGAACAAGAAGGCCATCAAGCGGCTGCGGGCAATCAGCACGAACGTGGTGCCTGAGTATCAGGCCTGGGGCATCGGGCTGGTGTTGATGAGTGGGCTCTACGAGCGGTTCATCAAGTGGGGCCTGGAGGAGGTGGAGTTCTCTTGGGTGCTGGAGAGTAACTACCTCTCCCGACGCACGCTCGAGCGGGGCGGGGCGATCGTCACGAAGAAGTACCGCATGTATCAGGACGACCCGCCGCAGGCGTGAATGTGTCCGCCACGCTGCTCGGGGCTTTCCCACGTAGGTGCAGGTTGTCAACCTGCACAAGGATCTCGCGACTGCTCGGGGCTGCCAGTGCCCCATCGCCGGACGTTCGTGTCGGGCATCCTGCCCGACGCTCACTGCATGTCCGCTGCGCTTCGCCATCGTGGCTACGCTTGCTCCCATAGCCCGGCTTACGGGGCACTGGCATCCCCTCG
>QWPO01000140.1 GCA_003669255.1 Planctomycetota bacterium
AAGAAGGAGCTTTCCACCGCCCAGAGCACAGACATCAACCTGCCGTTCATCACGGCCGATGCCAGCGGGCCGAAGCACCTGCAGATGACGATCACACGGGCTCAGTTCGAGCAGATGTGCGACGCCCTCGTCGAGCGCTGCCGCGGCCCGGTGGTGCAGGCGCTCAAGGACGCGAAGCTCGATCCGAAGGAGATCGACGAAGTGGTGCTCGTCGGCGGCTCCACCCGCATCCCGAAGGTGCAGGAGCTGGTTCGGAAGCTCTTCGGCAAGGAATCCCACAAGGGCGTCAACCCCGACGAGGTCGTGGCCCTCGGGGCCGCGATCCAAGGGGGTGTGCTCGGTGGCGACGTGCAGGACGTGCTCCTGCTCGACGTCACGCCGCTCTCGCTCGGCATCGAGACCGAGGGGGGCATTTTCACCAAGCTCGTGGAGCGCAACACCACCGTGCCGACCGAGCGGAAGCAGGTGTTCAGCACCGCCGCTGATAACCAGACGGCGGTCACGGTGAGCGTGTTCCAGGGCGAGCGTCCGATGGCCCGCGACAACCGGCTCCTCGGCCAGTTCAACCTGGAGGGCATTCCGCCGTCGCCCCGCGGCACCCCGCAGATCGAGGTGAAGTTCGACATCGACGCCAACGGCATCCTCTCCGTGAGCGCCAAGGACCTCGGCTCCAACAAGGAGCAGACCGTCCGGATCGAGCAGTCGAGCGGCCTCAACGAGTCGGAGATCGAGCGGATGCGGAAGGATGCCGAGAGTCATGCCGAGGATGACAAGCGGAAGTACCGGCTGGCCGAGGCCCGCAACCGGGCCGAGGCGCTCTGCTTCCAGACCGAAAAGGCCATCAAGGAGCACGAGGCGAAGCTCTCGGCTTCCGACAAGGCTCCGCTCGAGGCGGCGATCGCCAAGGCACGCGAGACGGCCAAGGGCGAGGATGTGGACGCCATCACCTCGGCGCACGACGCGCTCGAGCAGGCGGCCCACGCCCTGTCGAAGGTGCTCTACGAGACGGTGCAGCGGGACGGTGGGGCGCCCGGCGCCGCCACGGCACAGGCCGGCGCGCCGTCCGATGACACCATCGATGCCGAGTTTGAAGTGAAGAAGGACGCCTAACCGCGATCCTCACCACAACGGCCACAAGAAACTCGCAGCCTGCTTTTTGATCAAGGAAAGCAGAATGGATGTTTTTTCGCAGCTGGTGCGCTGACTTCTGGGCGGAGTCTGAGAGGAGAACGACTCATGGCATTCCGGTTCGACAAGTTCACGATCAAGGCGCAGGAATCGGTTCAGGGAGCGGTCGAACTGGCGGGAAGCCGCGGCAACCCGCAGGTGACGCCAGTGCACCTGCTGCAGGCGCTGCTCAGTGAGCGGGAAGGAATCGTCCGGCCGCTGCTGGAAAAGATCGGCGCCGACCGCGGCCATCTCGAGCGGATCGTCGAGGCTGAACTGTCGCACCAACCCAAGGTGTCGGGTGGCGTGCAGCCGCAGCCCGACCAGGAGCTGATCAAGGTGTTTGAGGCGGCGACGACCGAGTCACACCAGATGAAAGATGAGTTCGTCTCAACCGACCACCTGCTCCTCGCCCTCGCCAAGGTGCCGTCGAAGGCGAAAAACCTGCTCCAGCTGGCGGCGATTGGCGAGAAGGAACTGCTCGCCGGGCTGCAGGCGGTCCGCGGCCAGTCGCGGGTGACCGACCAGAGTCCCGAGGAGAAGTTTCAGGCGCTCGAAAAGTACGGCATCGACCTGACGAAGCGTGCCAGCCAGGGCAAGCTTGATCCCGTGATCGGTCGCGACACCGAGATCCGTCGGGTGATCCAGGTGCTTTCGCGGCGCACCAAGAATAATCCCGTGCTCATCGGTGAGCCCGGTGTGGGCAAGACGGCGATCGCGGAGGGGCTGGCCCTGCGGATCGTGCAGGCCGACGTGCCCGAGAATCTCCGCGGCCGCCGCGTCGTGTCGCTCGACCTGGGCGCGCTGATCGCCGGCACGAAATACCGCGGTGAGTTTGAAGACCGGCTCAAGGCGATCCTCCGCGAGGTGGAGGCAGCCGCCGGAAACGTGGTGCTCTTCATCGACGAGCTTCACACCGTGATCGGCGCGGGGGCGGCAGAGGGGGGGTCTGACGCCGCGAACCTGCTCAAGCCGGCACTGGCCCGCGGGGAACTACGGTGCATCGGCGCGACCACGCTCGACGAGTACCGCAAACACATCGAGAAAGACGCCGCCCTGGAGCGCCGGTTCCAGCCCGTCATGGTGGGCGAGCCGAGCGTGGAAGACACGATCGCCATCCTCCGAGGCCTCAAGCCCCGTTACGAGGCTCACCACAAGGGGGTGAAAATCAAGGACTCGGCCTTGGTTGCAGCGGCCGAACTCTCGCATCGCTACATCGCCGACCGCTTCCTGCCGGACAAGGCGATCGACCTCATGGACGAGGCGACCAGCCGGATCGCGATGGAACTCCAGAGCGTTCCCAGCGAGATCGATGAGGTTCAGCGGCGGCTCGTGCAGCTCGAGTTGGCGGCCCGGCAACTCGCCGAGGAGACCGAGGAGCACGCCAAGGAACGGCTCAAGGATATCGAGGAAGAGTCGACGGGCCTCCGCAAGAAGCTGGCCGACCTCCGCCAGCAGTGGGAGGCGGAGAAGATGGGCGTGGGGAGCGCCCAGGAACTCCGCAATCAGCTCAACGAGGTGCAGCTCGCCTTCGACCAGGCCGGCGTCGCGATCAAGGAGCGGCAGGCGTCGGGCCAGCCCGTCGGCGAGGAGATGTACCAGAGCCTCTACGAACTTGACGTGAAGCGCAAGACCCTGCAGCAGCGGCTCGAGCAGGAGGGAACCGAGAAAGACGCCGCCAAGGAGGCGGGCAAACCTGCAGCCAAACGGCTTCTGCGACGGGAAGTTGGCCCCGAGGAGATCGCCGAGGTCGTGAGCGCCTGGACCGGCATTCCCGTCACCAGGCTGGTGGAGAGCGAGCGGGCAAAGCTGCTCGTGCTCGAGGACCGGCTCCATCAGCGGGTGATCGGCCAGGACGAAGCCGTCGAGGCGGTCAGCGACGCCGTCCGGCGCAGCCGGGCTGGGCTGCAGGACCCCAATCGGCCGATCGGGTCGTTCATCTTTCTGGGGCCCACCGGTGTCGGGAAGACCGAGCTCTGCAAGGCGCTGGCCGAGGTGCTGTTTGACGACGATAACGCCATGATTCGCATCGACATGAGCGAGTACATGGAGAAGCACACGGTCGCCCGTCTGATCGGCGCTCCCCCGGGCTACGTCGGATACGAGGAAGGCGGCAGGCTCACCGAGGCGGTCAGACGGCGGCCCTACTCAGTGGTGCTGCTCGACGAGATGGAGAAGGCCCACCGCGACGTGTTCAACGTGCTGCTCCAGGTGCTCGACGACGGCCGACTCACCGACAGCCTCGGCCACACCGTCGACTTCACCAACACCATCGTGGTGATGACCAGCAACGTCGGCAGCCAGGCGATCCAGCAGATCACGAGGGAGGGGGGCAGCGAGCAGGAGGTGCGCGACGCGGTGCGGGAGGCGCTACAGGCGCGGTTCCTGCCGGAGTTTCTTAACCGCATCGACGAGACGATCGTCTTCCACCCGCTCGATCAGAAGCACATCCGCCGGATCGTCATGATCCAGGTCGAACGGCTTGTGAGCCAGGCGGCGAAGGCGGGAATCACCCTCGACTGCACGGCAGCGGCAATCGACGAAATCGCCCGGCTTGGCTACGACCCGGTGTACGGAGCCCGTCCGTTGAAGCGAGCCATTCAGCAGCAACTTCAAAACGAACTGGCCCGCGAGTTGCTCTCGGGCAAGTTCCCCGAGGGCAGCTGCGTGAAGGTCGATTTCGTCCAGGACGGATTCGTCTTCGAACTCGAGTCCTGACGCTCAGCCGCGCTTGCGATCCTCGAGGCCCATCCGCGCGATCAAGACGTCGGCGCCGGTGGTCATCCTGCGGAGCTTGTCGGCCATGACGAGCTTCTCGCTGGTGGTGGCCTTCTTGAGCTTCGTGCTCATCTTCACAAGCTTCTGCCGGCGATGCCGACGCCGCTTGATTTCCTTCATCCGGTTGCTGATGCCGCCCATAGAGATTGTCCCTTTCAGGTGTTCGGGTGAGCAGGAACTGTAGGAAACCCGAAGAAAACAGTCAAAGCCACCCCACTGGCCGCGGTGATCCGATAGACTTTTCCTCGGTGGCCGGGGCCCGGAGGCCTCGGCCGATTGGGATGGGTGGCAGAGCGGTTGAATGCACCGGTCTTGAAAACCGGCAGTCGCGTAAGCGGCTCGTGGGTTCAAATCCCACCCCATCCGCTTGGGTCTTCGGCAGCAAAACGCACAGTTCGGCATAGAGACGCAGAAGCCGTTCAACGCCATCAAGCTGCGGCACGTCGAGCGGCCCCCGCGCTGCCGTTCTCGACCGTCGCCAACAACTCCGATCCGGCTGCTCCCCCTTCCGGACTCGCAGATGCAAGCGATGAGGCGCGAGCGCAATGCGAACCGGGAAGACACACAGGTTGAAAACCTGTGCTACGAGAAGAGGCAGCCCCGAGCCTGATACACGCGCGAGCATCACGTGTGAGCCGTATCAGTCAGCTTTGCGGAGGGGCGTGTTGTTTCCTCCGAAGTAACGGATCGACACGGGCTCGTGGCATTCCAGAAATACTTCCCCTTTATGGGCAGTGAGCAAATCAAGGACCTGTGACGGTACCGCCTCTCTGCAATGAATGTCGAGTTTTCCCTCATGAGCACTGAGTGCTTGGGCAACGTCGGGCATTAAGGCACGGAAAGAAACGTCAAGTTCTCCATGGTGACGGGCTAGCACAGCCACCACGTCCGGCGACAATGCATCAAGACCGATATCATCACTCGAGATCTCCAGTTTGCCGGAGAAGTCAGCCAAGACGCGTGCTGCGGTCGGGCTCAGATCTCTCAGTTTCGGAAGCCGTAGAGATCTGCCGTCGCTATCTTTTGCAATCTTCCTGGCAAGGCTCTCACTGGTGAGCGTCTGTAAGTTGTACAGCTTAACATCTCCGGGAAATTGCACGACCACTTCCGCCACCTCATCGGAAACCGACTGCAGTTCACCCAGTTGGAGTGACTCGCCTGTGACGCCTTCTTCGTCCGCATCCGCGACAAGCTTTTCAGCGAGCCTCGCGGAAGTAAGAGTCTTGAGTCCTGGCATCGTGAAGCGACAAGGACTGTTGATAATCGCCGTAGTTGCTGGTTCGGAAATCTCCGCAAGACCGGAGAGTGTCACATGTTTAGGTTGTTCCGGATTCAGCCTATTTTCCGGCCAGTTATCGATCGCCAGGAAATCGACTGATGTATCTGACAGGGTTGTGACCCCGATTCCTAAATCATCAGTATGCTGAGCCAGCACTGTTTCCGCGTGCGGAGATAGTTTCGTCAACTTCCATAAATAGAGAGGACCGCGGTGCGTGGCGAGATGCTCGGCGGCCGTGTCCGACAAGGATTCGATGGTGTTGAGGTTCACCGTTCCCTTGAAGGCGGCGACTTCCTTTGCAAGAGCGTCCGAAATAGCCGGCAGACCATCTAATTCCAGAACTCCGTAGCCGTTTTCCGGTGCCCAGATCCAATCATTTTCGCCCTGTCCTTTACGCTCCTGCAAGAAGGACTTGCGAGACTCGACGAGCTCCCGCATCGCATCCGGCTCTACGTTCGAAAGGCTGTCGAACGTAAGACAGAGTACGCGTGACCTACCCAAGCGATAAGCGTCGTTTTTGGAGAGTGACGCAAGCCCTTCCATCGAGAATCCTGCCTTTTCGAACTCGCACATGCGGTTTTTCACACCATTCCAACCGTCCTCAATGACCTCAGTCGGCAGACCCTCTCTGTTCATGGAGGTCACTATGGTTTTGGCGAGATTGTTATCGTCAGCCTCTCGGATCCTCCAATTTGTAGACTTGATGGTGGCACTCTGAAATATCCAACGTTGACCTTGTTTACCGCAGATTATTTCGCATTCGGCATCACCCTCAATGACGATCTCCTTGTCCTCCGCGTCTTGTCTGAGCGGATGCACCGTAGAGTACGTGATCGTCCCGGTAGAGGGAGTAGTGAGTGAATCAGTTTTGCGAAGGTCAAATCGTATGTTGCGTATTGGAAGCAAAGGGCAGGTGAGCTCCAGATTATCGGTTTTGGCCCGTGCGAATCGTTCGAATGTGGCAAGCGGGGTGTTGGTTCTGTACCAGTCCCACGCGTAGCCAGCGGCGGACAAGACGCCAATAAGGCAGCCGATAGCGATCACGGCACGAGCCGATGAGCGGATGGTCGCGTTCCACTCCCGTGCCGGCAACCACCAAGCTGATGTGGCAGTCCCCGCTATCTGAATAGGTATGGTGTCGGCGGCCGCTTGCTCGTTCTTCGCGTGCTTAGCCGCACGGGCCTGCTCAAGTCTGTGCTTTGCTTGACGGAGCTGCTCTTCGGCTTGAGGCGACAGGCGGTACCGCTGTCGACACTTCGGGCAGGCATCGCTCTGGGAGATCTCATCTTCTTTGGAGGCAAGCGATTCACGGCACCTTGGACAGGTATAACTCACGGAAAAGGTACCTTGCAGAATCGAGTGATCAATCGTGATTGTTTCGATCACTGCGAGGTCTGCTGCTCGAAGAAACTCACCGACCAGCGCCCAAGGGCCAGTTAATGCCTCGGCAACTTCGTCCGAAGGCAAGAGTTTTCCGGCCTTTACCAGCGGCGTGACATGGGTCCTCGGAATAGGCCCTTTTACGGTGCTGCCGCGACGGATGAAAACTGTTTTCTGCTTTTCACTCATGATCCACCTGATGCACCCCTGGGGTCTTGTTGAGAGGTTAGTTCGGTCGCACGCGATTCTGCAACACTTCGCGGCACACCAGCGATTCGTAAGCCTCGGGATCGGAACTGCCAGCCCCGCTAAGTTCGCCGATGCCTGCAGCGGTTGACTTGCCCCGCGGATTCCACGCGATTCATCCCACACCGAACCAGGGCTGATCCGAGAGAATCTCACACGCCTCGGCGAGCCGGTCATCAGCTCGGGAATACTTGAGGAAGTGCCCTTGGCCGGGCTATCCCTTAATTCGTCCGCGGCGTGGGCTTCGGGATTGGCTTCGCGGTGAGTTCGCCGACGACCCAGTCGACGCCCTCGAGGTTGTCAAGGAGCCGTGCCTCTGCGTCGTGGTCGGTGTGGTTAAGGATCCCGATCGGGCCAGTGTAGCCGCTCTCGCAGATCGTCTTCGCGAGGGCCACGTCGAGATCGCCCTGGCCGATGACGAGAATCTTCTTCCCGGTCGATTCACCATCGGCAGTCATACCATTGAGGTTGAGGAAGTGCAGGTGCGGCAGCATCTTCGCGATTGATTCCTTCCATCGCGGCAGATGGCTGTGGCCGTGGTGCTGGTTGTAGACGATGCCGACGTTCGGCATGGCGAGGGCCTCGCACACCGCCACCATGTTTTCCGGCTCCCCGCCCCAGCCGCCGTGGTTGTAGATGGAGACGCGGCAGCCCGCCTTCGCGGCCTGCTCGGCCACGGGCCGCAGGGCGGCGGCAGCGTGCTTCACCTTCGCCGCCTGGTCGAGCTCGGCGGGGGCACCGATCATCGTCCAAAACGACGGCTTGAGCCCGCGCTTCTCGAGGCTTGTGAGCAGCCCGGGAAAATCCGGTGGTGTGGCCCAGAAGGCGTCGAGTGCGACGCCGTGCTTCACGAGCGCGTCCCACTCCCGGTCGAACGTGGGGATGTGCTCCGGCCGCCAGTCGTAGGCAAAGTGCTTGAAGCCGAGTTTTTCGAGCATCGCCGCCCGATCCTCAGGGCCGCGCTGCTTGGCGTCGAACGGCACGATGCACCAGGCCACGAGGTTGTCACGACGGAAGAGCTCTTGCGCCTTTGCGGCGACATCGATGGGCTCGTCGTCTTCCACGATGAGCAGGCCGTTCATCAGCTTCCAGTGGCCCGGGAACGTGCATAGGAAGGGATACCGGCCCGGCGCGTCGGGTACGGTGAAGTAAATCGTCTGCCGTTTGCCGGGCTCGGTGATATCGGCGTAGGCGACGACGTCGTCGGTCTTGGGCACGTAGTGCCGGGCCACGGCCTCGGGGTCGGCGATGAGCCCGTCGGCGAGTGCGCCAACGGCGGCGAGCTTGCCGGGCTTTGCGAGCACCCAGTTGTGCGGCACGACGTCGGGATTCACGAACATGAGGGCCAGTTTTTCACCGGGCTTGGCCCGCAGCTCCGGCGTCTTGTAGGCGAGGTTCGAGGCGACCTCCATCACGATCTCGCGGGAGCCCTCCACCTTCGCCAGCCAGGGATTCTTCACCGTGGCCTTCATCATCGCGACGTCGCGCAGGATCGGGAGGGTCCCGACGGGCCGCGTCACTTCCTGATAGTTCGGAATGTCACGAAACGGATCGTCGAGCGCGTGCACGGTGGCGAACACGTCGCGTGTCGTGTCTGGGCCGACCGCCACCTGGAGATGCAGCTGGTTCACCGGCTGGAGGTCGGGCATTTCGAGAAACAGGCTCTGGCCATCGGAGAGCACCGTGGCCGAGCGGATCTTGAGCGGATCGTGGCCTACCGTGCCGTAGTGGCTCGGTGAAAACTCGGGCGAGCCATACGCCGGACCGTAGCGATAGTTCCAACACTGGGCGAAGTGGCTCGCCGCGTCGGCCGCCACGCTGCGGTCGAGCGGCGCCGAGAATCGCAGCAGCACGCCGTTGCGGTGAGTGCGAATCCCGACCGGCTGCTGCACGGTGCCGCCGACATAGCGCACGCGCTGGAAGCAGCCATCGTCGACGCCGTAGACATGCCAGCCGTTCATGCCGCTCGCGTAGAGCTGGCCGTCGGCGGGGCTGAACCGGCCGCGGTGGACGCCGGAGCGGAAGTCGCCGACAAGCGGCACGACGGCTCCCTGCGGCTGGCCGGCCACCTCATCGCGGAGCACGAGGAAGTGCGTGCAGGCGCCAAACGAAAAGTGCACGAGCTGGCCGCCGAGCGGTCCCCAGCGGTCGCTCGATACATACGTCTGCCCGCCGCTCGAGTGGTCGAGCCCGCGTGGCAAATACACCATCGGCAGGGCCGGGGGAACGCCCCGGAAATTCAGCACGGGGTTCGCGGGCGGCTGGCCCGGCTTCTGCTTCACCTCGCAGATCGCCGAGGCGTTGGCGTAGTCGCCTTCGGAGACCGGCACGGTGATTGAGCCGTCAGGCAGGAGCGCGAGGCCGTCGGGGTTGCGAAAGCCCGTGGCCAAAATGTCGATCGTCTGGCCGTCGGGGCTGATCCGCAGCAGCCCCTGGTGCGAGGCGGTGAAGAAGTTGCCGGCCCCGTCGCGCTCGAGGCCGCACTTGTAGTTGTGGCCGCCGGACGGCTCGAAGCGGTTGGTCACGCAGCCGTAGAAATCGGCCTCGCCATCGCCGTTGGTGTCGTCGAGCCGGGTGAGCTGGTCGCCGCAGAGCACATACACGACGTCGTCCGTCACGACGAGGCCGAGGGCCTGGTTGAGGCCGGCCGCCATCCGCCGCCAACGCACGCTCTTGAGCTCGGCGTCGAGGCCGGAGACCCGCCACACGTCGCCCTGGATCGTGCAGATCGCGGCATCGCCGTTCGAGAAGAAGTCGTGCCCCCCGAAAAACATCAGGCTGCCCCATGGGTTGTCCACCGGCAGCGCGATCGTGTCGACGGCATACGGCGCGCCCGAGCCAAGGGTGCCGGTGGTGGTGAGCGTCTGCGGCCACCGGCTGGGGCCGCCTCTCGAGACGTGCGCGAGCGAATGGCTCGCGAGCGGCGCGATCTCGCGGACGAGCGCGCCATCCTTCACCCACGGCGCGTCGAGATACTGCACGCCGTCGATCACGTAGAGGAAGAGAACCCGCTTCCCATGCCGATAAAACCCTTGATACGTGCGCGGCCCGGGCGGCAGTTCCGCCGCGGCGGGCGGCGGGCTGACGGGGCCGGCCGGAGTGGCCGGTGAGAGGAAGCCGTAGCGGGTTTTGTCGAACTTCAGGAAGCCGCTGGTCCACGTGGCCTCAAACTGGAGCGTATCGGGGTTGAAGCAGGCGGCGAGTTCGCCCGAGTCGCCGAGCCGCACATTCACGGCCCGCGGGATCGTCCGCTCGTCAAGCTTCAGCGGCCAGGCCTGCACGGTGCCCTGGTCGCAGGTATCGCGGCGGGTGTCGTCCCACGTGGACCAGGGGATGCTGCCCCAGTGGCCGCGCGTGCCGCCGTCGAGGCCGGGATACGCGGGCAGCAGGATCGGCATCGGATTGCGGTCGCGAAACTGCCTGGCCTGCTTCGTGTAGGCGTCATAAATGCGGTGCTCGTTGACCCACAGGCCGCGGTTCGGCCAATCGTCGGGCACGAGCGGCTCGCGGGGCACGTCAAAGGTGCCCGGGCGGTGCGAGAGCGACTCGAGGCCCGGCGTGCGGCCGAGTTCGAGGAGATAGCGAACCAGGTCGCGCCGCTGCTCCGCCGGGAGCGACGTGAACACGTTGGCCGGCATGAGGGAGCCGACCTCCGTACGCTCCTCGATCTCGCCGGGCGGCACACTGTGGCTCTTGCCGGTGGCGTCGACGACGACCACGGCCGCCGGCGTCTCCTCCTTGACGATGCCCTGAAGCACGCGGCCGTCGGCCAGCGTGAAGGCATAGGCCCGATACTCGGGCTTCACGGCCCGCGCGGGCCAATAGACGCTCTCGACGATCTCCTCGGGCGAAAGGCACTTGGCGATCGTGGTGAGTTCGGGGCCCACCGCGCCGCCCTCGCCGGCCACCTTGTGGCACGCCGTGCAGCCGGTCGTGGCCACGCTGAACACGCCGGCCCCACGCCGGGCGTCACCCTGCGCCCGCGCGTCGGCCAGGGCCTCTTGGACGAATGCGGCGTTCCACTCGGGCGGAGCGTGCTGCCCGCCGGCAGCGCTCGCAGCTGCGCATGCGGCCAGCGTGATCACGACGGCCCGTAGTCTGATGGAAAAGACCGGCAACATAGTGAAAGGATAGTCGTCGCCGCGGAGACCGGCTTGCCGAGGGGCGGCAGAGGATGGAACCAGACCGGCGTGCACGCGACGGCGGGCGTGGGATACTCTCCGAAACGTCCAACCGGCCCTCGGAGATCCTCTCATGGAGTCCTCCCGCGATCTACAACCACTCGATCCAGTGGCAGCGGGCGTCGCCGGACTGCTCGACCAGATCGAGGGGGTGCAGTGCTGGATCAAGGACCGCGAGGGCCGCTACGCCTGGGTCAACCGCGGGTTCCTGCTCAACTACGCGCTCGAGCGGACCGAGCAGGTCGTCGGACGCACCGATCACGACCTCTCGCCCCCACATCTCGCCGATCAGTATCGGCTTGACGACGACCATGCGCTCGGTGGCGGGACGGTCGACGGACGGATCGAACTCGTGGGCCGCTTCGATCGCACCGCGGTCTGGTCGCTGACCACGAAGAAGCCGCTCCACGACGCCCGCGGGCGGATCATCGGCACGCTGGGCATGACGCGGGTGGTCGATGCCGACGTCGTGCACGCGGGCAGCGAGGACGCGGCCCTCGGCCTGGTTCTCGTGCACATGCGGAGAAACTTCGCCGAGCCACTTTCCAATTCCTTGCTTGCGCGGATCGCAGGCCGCTCAGTGCGGGCCTTCGAGCGGATGTTTCGTCGACAGATGCAGGCGACGCCGCAGCAGTTCCTGCGCAGGCTGCGGTTGCGGCTGGCGTGCCGCGAGTTGACAACGTCGCGCCGTTCGCTCGCTGCGCTCGCCGCGGACCACGGCTTCTGCGACCAGAGCCACTTCGTTCGCGAGTTTCGCCGCGAATTTGGGCTCCCACCGGGGGAGTACCGCAAACGGCAGGACGGGCCGATTCGCCGGGATCGGCCGCCTCGCTAGGCCGCCGCACCGGGCCAGCCGAGGCTGGAGGAGACCCCGGTATTCGTCGCGAAGATCGACGCGTTGTTGATGATCAACTGCGGCCCGAGCAGGTCTTCCACGATCTCGAGCAGCTCGGGGATGGTGACGGAAGTGCCATTGGCCGGGCTATCCTGATCCTGTGCTAAGGCTGCAGTTCTTTGTTGGAGACGCCGGCTGTGCCGGGGTGGAGCAGGTTGTTCGAGAAATGCAGGCCGCGTGGGGCATTCGGGCCACCGGCAATGACGACGGCATACTTATAACGCGGAGCCGCGATGCTCTGCACGATGTTGCCTTGGAAGATGACATCGGTGAGCGGTGGATTGTCGGGGAGTTGGCCCGAGTCGAATTTGAAAGGCGAACGCTCATTCCCCCAGATCCAGTTCGCGTCTCCGTGGCCGAAGTCGGAAACGATGTTGTGAGCGATGATGGAGCCTCCGTCGGTATTCGTCGCGTTCGATGCTGCTCCTGGTGCCAGCAAGACTGCCCAAAGGTCGTTCCGAGTAAACTGGTTGCCGATGATGAGCACATTGCGTGCACCATGCATGGCCTTCATGCCAGAGAAGGCATTCTCGATGAGGTTCTGCGCGACAATCACATGATCGCAGTGCAGGTCGATACCCTGCGCGGCGTTTTGAATATGGTTGCCAAGAATGCGGGTTTGGTCGGTCACCTCGGGGCTACTCACGTGGATGGCCGAGCCCTGATGCCAGATGTCGATGTATTCCTCGTCCCAGACTTTCTGATCAACCAGTGAACCCTTTGTCTCGTTCTTTTTCACGAACGTGCCGAGGCCGAACTTGTCGCGGATTTCAGGCGTGTGTTGCAGGTATTCCTCCACGAGGCGGTTACCTTCGATGAGCGTGCCCGTGCTGGAAGTCACATCGATGCCCGTGCCGTCGATGCAACGGAAGGCGAAGCCGTAGAGTTCCTTTTTCGCCGTGCGGTCATCGACGCTGATGCGCGTGTAGTTCCGCACCAGACAATGGCTGATGCGGCAGTCCTTGGACTGCCGGATGGAGATGGACGCTGCCCGCGTTCGATTGTCGACCACGCGGACGTTGTCGATGGCCAGATCCCGGCAATCGGTCACAAGGAGGCCTTCGCAATCCGTGTCCATCTTTCCCTCGGCCCGCGTCAGGGTGAGATCGCGAAGCTGCGCTCCCGTGGCGTGTTCGATCTCGACGATGGGCTGATCGGGGTTGGATTGAATGATGCGACCGGGGCCAAAGAGCCCAGCATTCTTGGCACCAATGTAGATCTTCTTATCGATCAGATAATCGCCCGCGGGCACAAAGATCATCTGACCCGGATGGGCGTCGATGGCTTCCTGAATGGAGGGATAGTCTGTTGCGGTTGGTTGGGATGCTGGTGCAGCCGCGAGAGCCGTGGAGGCCATCAAACTGAAGAACAGTGGGAGTTTCATGAGCTGCTGCATCGTTAAGACTTTTGTTTCCACGCCTTCGGTTCCGCGCTCTGGGCTGGCGCTGCCTTCGTCGGGTCCAGTGGTTCTTCAGCCGCCGATACGTGGAAGAGCACCCCAAACTTTAATCGCAGCGTCTCACCCGCAGCAACAAGGAAAGGCACTAACGGCATTCCATGCCACGGTGCGGACGGCCTGCAAGAAGAGCGGTTTCAAGGCCGGTCTGCGGCATCGAGATAAATCCGGCCTTGAGCGTGGATAGGAAGCTCCTCGGCACATCCACGATCGGACCGCATCCACCCCGATCAGCCCCGGCGGTTGCTCCTCGTGATCCGCCCCGCCCGGCCGACGCTTGCCGAAGTGCCATAGGCCGACCTATCCTCCCCGAGCAGGAGATCTACTTCCTCTCGCCGGTGGTCTGCATGTGCGCCATGATGTACCGCATCGATCGGGCCCACCTCTGCTGGAGCCTCGAGCACCTCGAGGCAGGGGATGCAGTGAACGTGATCGAGGTCGACGACGAGACGGCGAAGTGGGCCGTGGCGGCGTTCGTGACGGTTACAGCTTTCTTGGCCGTTGCTGTTCCCCTCACGCTCGTGGCGTCGGGCGAGGCCCGGGCCGCGGCACCTGTCCCGGTGATCTTCGACACCGACATCTGCGGCGACTGCGACGACGTTGCGGCTCTCGCCATGCTCCATGCGCTGGAGTCGCGAGAGCAGTGCCGGCTGCTCGCGGTGACGGTGACGGCCAACCACGCGCTCGCTGCCCCGTTTGTCGATGGCATCAACCGCTTCTACGGCCGCACGGAGATCCCGGTCGGCGTCGTCCGCCCCGGTGGCGTCGAGGAGCAGAGCGTCTATCTCAAGCTCGCCGAGGCGACCCAAGACGACCCCGCCTTTGCCGGTAAGGAAC
>QWPO01000083.1 GCA_003669255.1 Planctomycetota bacterium
CCTGTGCTCCGGGCGGGCTGGTGTCGAAGGTGCTCGTCAAGAAGGGCGACACGGTGAAGGTGGGCCAGCCGCTCGTGATGCTGGATGCTCCCGGCGCCGCGCCTGCCAAGCCGGCGGCTCCGCCGCCGAAGGCCGCCGAGTCATCGCCCGCGCCGGCCGCTGCGGCGAAGCCCGTGGCCCCTCCCGCCGTCGCCCCCGCCCCGGCCCCCTCCGTGGCCGCGGCTCCCAAGTCTGCTGCGGTTGCCGTTGAGGAGCCGCCCGCGGTCGCCGCCGTGGAGCCTGCCGGTCCGGCGGTGCGTCGGCTTGCCCGGGAACTCGGCGTCGATCTCGCCCGCGTCAGGGGCACGGGCCCGGCGGGGCGGATCGTTCGTGAGGACGTGATCGCGGCGGTGCGGCATGCGAGTGCCGCGCCGGCCGGCCGAACACGGCCAGAGTCAACCTCCACCGAGCGGGATGACTGGGGGCCGATCCGCCGCGAGCAGATGTCGCGGATGCGGAAGACGATCGCCGCCAACATGGTCCGCAGCGTGCAGACGATTCCGCACCTCACGAACTTCGACGATGCGGACGTGACCGAGCTCGAGGTTCTGCGGAAGGCGAGTGCCGCGGAATACGCGAAGAACAACCTCAAGCTCACGGCGCTGTCGTTCGTGATCAAGGCGGTGAGCCTGTCGCTCCGCCAGCACCCCGCGATCAATGCCACGATCGATATGGAGAAGGGCGAGATCGTCTACCGGGATTACGTCAACGTGGGCCTCGCCGTCGACACGCCTCGGGGCCTCGTGGTTCCGGTGCTCCGCGACTGCGACCAGCTGTCGATTCCACAGGTCGCCCAGGCGGTGGCCGACACCGCGGAAAAGGCGAAAAACGCGCAGTACGGAATCGAGGACCTTCGCGGCGGCACGTTCACGATCAGCAACCTCGGGGCCGTTGGGGGCGCGTACTCAACGCCCATCATCAACTGGCCTGAGGTGGCTATTCTGTTGCTGGGCAGGTCGCGAAAAATGCCGGTCGTCCGCGACGACAAGATTGAGCCGCGGCTGATGATGCCGCTGTCGCTCTCGTATGACCACCGCGTCGTCGATGGCGCCATGGCCGCCCGGTTCCTCAACGAGATCATCGGTTACCTTGAGAGCCCGGGCCGACTGCTGTTGGCCATGTGATTGCACGTCGGAAACCCACCCCCACCCCCAGACGAATCGTGCCCCCGACCTGCGGAGGGCCTGGATCTATCCGTGAGCACCATCGACAGCATCGACTCGGCCGGGACCGCCAGCCTCGCGTTTCTCGAAGAGCTCTTCGAGCGCTACCAGGAAGATCCCGCGAGCGTCCCGGCCGACTGGCGGGCGTATTTCGAGGGGCTCCGCAACGGTCGGACGGTGCCGGCGAGCGTGCCGGTAGCAAAGCCGCTCGCGGCCCAGCCGGCGATCCGCGCCGCCGGTTCGGGACTTCCACCCACGCCGACGCTCGTGACCCCCGACGGCATCGCCACGGCCCACGCAGTGGCAATGGCCAACGGCGACGTGAAACTTGCCGCCGCTCCAGCCGGCGAGGCGATGCCGCTCCCGCTGCCGCCCGTCGCGACGGGCACGGCCGGCGAGGAGCGGGTGGCCTTCCTCCAGGACCGCGTCGACCAACTCGTTCGCGCCTACCGCGTCCGCGGTCACCTGATGGCCGAGATCGATCCGCTGGGTCGCCCGCGACCGGGGCTCCCGGAACTCGATCCGAACTTCTACCACCTCACCGAGGAGGACATGGATCGGTCCTTCTCGACCGACACGATCGAAGGGCCGCAGTCGATGTCGCTGCGGCAGATCATCAAGCGGCTGCGCAACACCTACTGCCGGTCGATCGGTGTGCAGTTCATGCACATGGACGACCTCCGGGTCCGCCAGTGGCTGCAGGTGCGAATGGAGGGCTGCGAGAACCGGATCCAACTCGACCGCCGCCAGCAGCTGCGAATCTACCGGCAGATGACCAACGCGGCGGTGTTCGAGGAGTTCATCCAGAAGCGGTTCCTCGGGGCGAAGAGTTTCTCGCTGGAGGGCTCGGAGAGCCTGATTCCGCTGGTCGAGATGGCGATCGAGCGGGCCGCCGCTCAGGACATTCGGGACTGTGTGTTGGCGATGGCCCACCGCGGCCGGCTCAACGTGTTGGCCAACGTGATGGGGAAGAGCCCGCAGCGGATCTTCCGCGAGTTCGCCGACATGGATCCGGAGCTTCACGTCGGCCGCGGCGACGTGAAGTATCACCTCGGCCATTCCGGCGACTACAAGGCCGCCAATGGCAAGTCGATCCACCTCACGCTCTGCTTCAACCCAAGCCATTTGGAGTTTGTGAATCCGGTGGCGATCGGGCGGATGCGGTCGCGGCAGGATCGCTCGGGCGACCGCTCGCGGCAGCAAGGGATGGTGATCCTGATCCACGGCGATGCCGCGTTCGCCGGCGAGGGAATCATCCAGGAGACGCTCAACCTCAGCGAACTCGACGCCTACCGCGTCGGGGGCACGCTGCACGTGATCGTCAACAACCAGATCGGGTTCACGACCGGGCCTCGGGAGGCCCGCAGCTGCATGTATGCCACCGACGTGGCCAAGATGCTGCAGATCCCGATCTTCCACGTGAACGGCGAGGATCCGGAGGCGGTGGCGCAGGTGGTGGGCCTGGCGATGGACTTCCGGCGCGAGTTTCAGCGGGACGTCGTCATCGACATGTACTGCTTTCGCCGCCGCGGCCACAACGAGGCCGATGAGCCGGCGTTCACCCAGCCAGCCCTGTACCGCGTGATCGAAAAGCGGCCCAGCGCCCACGAGAGCTACCTGGAGAAGTTGCTCAAGCTCGGCGAGGTGACCGCCGACGAGGCCAAGCAGATCGCCGAGCAGCAGCACGCCAAGCTGGCCGCCGACCTGTCGGTCGCGAAGAGCGAGGAATACGTCCACAAGGACGACATCGGCGGGATGTGGGCGCTCTACATCGGCGGCCGCGAGCGGGATGCGGCGGAGGTCGATACCGGCGTCCGCCGCGATGTCCTCGAAAGCCTGCTGATGCGGCTGGTGGCGCTGCCGGATGGTTTTCAGCCCCACGCGAAGATCAAAAAGCTGTTGGAGAACCGCGTGCAGATGGCGGCGGGGGCGATGCCGCTCGACTGGTCGGCGGGGGAGTCGCTCGCCTACGCATCGATCGCCACGCAGGGGCTCCGCATCCGCATCTCGGGCCAGGATTGCCAGCGGGGCACGTTCAGCCACCGGCATGCCGTGATCCACGACGCGATCACCGACGAGACCTACTGCCCGCTCGAGCATCTCGCTCCCGACCAGGCGCCCGTTGAAATCTACAACAGCCCGCTCTCGGAGGCCGGCGTGCTCGGTTTCGAGTACGGGTACAGCCTCGACTGCCCCGACGGCCTCGTGATCTGGGAAGCCCAGTTCGGCGACTTCGTCAACGCCGCCCAGGTGGTGATCGACCAGTTTATCGTCAGCGCCGAGGACAAGTGGAACCGGCTGTCGGGGATCACGATGCTCTTGCCGCATGGCTTCGAGGGGCAGGGGCCTGAGCATTCCAGCGCCCGCCTCGAGCGGTTCCTGTCGCTGTGCGCCAAAGACAACATCCAGGTGGCCCAGCCGACGACCCCGGCCCAGCTCTTCCATCTGCTCCGGCGGCAGGTGCTCCGCGTGTGGCGGAAGCCGCTGGTGGTGATGACGCCCAAGAGCCTGCTGCGAAACCCAGTCTGCGTCTCGCCGCTAGACGACTTCGTGAAGGGCGGGTTCCAGAGGGTGTTGGCCGACACGTCTGAGACCGCTCCCCGCGACATCCACCGGGTGCTGCTCTGCAGCGGCAAGGTGGCGTACGAACTCGAGAAGCGGCGGCAGGAGCTTGGTCGTCGAGACGTGGCGATCATTCGCGTCGAGCAGCTCTACCCGCTGCCTCGCCAGGCACTCGAAGAGGCGCTCGCGAACTACACGCCGGGCACGCCGGTCGTGTGGGTTCAGGAGGAGCCCGAAAACATGGGTGCCTGGCGATTCGTGCGGATCCACTTTGGCGAGAAGTTGTTCGACCGTTTTCCATTCTCGGGCGTGTGCCGACAGAGCGCCGCTAGCCCCGCCACGGGATCGAAGAAGAGTCACGACATGGAGCAGAACGAGCTGCTCTCCGCCGCATTCATCAGTTGACACATCCCCCACGAGGCCGCCGGTCGGCGGCGCACCACCATGCCCATCGAACTGAAGGTTCCCGAAGTTGGCGAGTCGATCACCGAGGTGATGGTCGGCACGTGGAAGAAGCAAGAGGGGGATGCCGTCGCCGCCGACGACTCGATCGTTGAGATTGAGAGTGACAAGGCAACGGTCGAACTGCCCGCGCCGACGTCCGGCACCATCACGAAGGTTCTGAAGGGAAGCGGCGAAAAGGCGGTGGTTGGCGAGGTGATCGGCTACATGGAGCCGGCCGCCGTCGGGGTTGGTGCGGCACAGTCAGCGGCTCCCCAGCCGACGGTGGGCGTTAAGCGAACCGACGGCACGACGACGATCGGTTCCGTTCAGCCCCCTGCGGCCCCGGTGATGCCGCCGCGGGTGATGCCGTCCGCCGCCCGCGTCCTTGGCGAGGCGGGCGTGCCGGCCGAGGCGGTCAGTGGCACCGGTCCCGGCGGTCGGGTGAGCAAGGCCGATGCCGTGGCCGCCACGATGGCGCCGCCAGCCGCGAAGCCCGCTGCGCCGGCGGCGAAGTCACCCATGGTCGCATCGGTGGCCGCTGCACGGGGCGGCAGCCGCGAGGAGCGCTACCAGCTCATCAGTCCGATCCGCCAGCGGATTGCGGAACGGCTCGTCGAGGCCCAGCAGCAGGCTGCCCTGCTCACGACCTTCAATGAGTGCGACATGAGCGCCGTGATGGCGCTGCGGGGAAAGTTCAAGGACCAGTTTCAGGAGCGCTACGGCGTGAAGCTCGGCTTCATGTCCTTCTTCGTGCGGGCGGCGGTCGAGGCTCTGCGGGCGGTGCCCCAGGTAAACGCGGAGTACCGAGAGCCACACATCGTCTACCGCGACTACTGCGACATCGGGATCGCCGTCGGCGGCGGTAAGGGCCTCGTTGTGCCGGTGATTCGTAATGCGGAGTTGCTCTCGTTCTCCCAGATCGAGCAGACGATCGGCGAGTTTGCCCGCCGGGCTTCCGAGAACAAACTCAAGCTTGAGGAACTCCAAGGGGGCACGTTCACGATCTCCAATGGCGGCGTCTACGGGTCCATGCTCTCGACGCCGATCATCAATCCCCCGCAGAGCGGCATTCTCGGCCTGCACTCGATTCAGGATCGCCCCGTGGCGCTGAACGGCCAGGTGGTGATCCGGCCGATGATGTACCTCGCCCTGACCTATGACCATCGCCTCGTGGACGGCCGTGAGGCCGTCACGTTCCTGAAGCGGATCAAGGACACCATCGAAGATCCCACCCGCCTGATGCTCGAGGTATGACGGCGAATCGTTCCGCGTCGGCGAGCAGGCCCGGGGCGGAAGCCGAAGGAGCCTTGGGATTTTCGCTCCCGGGACTCCGAGCCTCCGCCGGACGGTATGCGAAAATACCACAGCGACGAAGGCTTTCGCCCCGGGCCTGCGGATCCAAAACCCCCTGAGAGCAACCCATGCCCACCCATGACCTCCTCGTGATCGGCGGCGGACCCGGCGGTTACGTGGCCGCCATCCGAGCCGCCCAACTCGGTATGAATGTCGGGATCGTCGAGAAGGAACCCCGGATGGGGGGAACCTGCCTGCGGGTCGGTTGCATCCCATCGAAGGCGCTCCTTGAATCGAGCCACAAGTTCGAGGAGGCCCAGCATGACTTCGCCCGCCACGGCGTGACCGTCATGGGCGTGTCGTTCGACCTCGCCACGATGATGAAGCGGAAGGACGACGTGGTCGCCACGCTCGCCAAGGGAATCGACGCGCTGCTCGCCAAGAACAAGATCACGCGGTACGCCGGAGCCGGCAGGCTGGCCGGGACAGGGCGGGTCGAGGTCGCCGCCTCCGACGGCACCGTGACGGTCGTGGATAGCCCCCGGATCATCCTCGCCGTCGGCAGTCGCAGCATCGTGCTGCCGGGCGTCGACGTCGACGGCCGCTTCGTGGGCACGAGCACCGAGGCGCTCGCGTTCGACACGGTCCCTGGTCACCTCGTGGTGATTGGCGGCGGCTACATTGGGCTGGAACTCGGCACCGTCTGGCGGCGGCTGGGGGCCAAGGTCACGGTCCTGGAATACGCCGACCGGATTCTGGCGGGAATCGACGCCGAGATCGCCACGGAGGCGCTGGCCCTGTTCCGCAAGCAGGGGCTCGACGTCAGGCTGGGCGCGAAGGTGACGCGGGCGCGGGCCGACGGCAACGCCGCGGTCGTGGAGTGTGAAGGGCAGGAGCCGATCCGCTGCGATCGCGTGCTGGCGGCGACCGGGCGGCGGCCGGCGACCGACGGCATCGGCCTGGAGACGGTCGGCCTCGCGACCGACCAGCGGGGGTACGTTCCCGTGGATCAGCACTTCCGCACGTCGGTTGCGGGCGTGTGGGCGATCGGCGACTGCATCCCGGGCCCAATGCTCGCCCACAAGGCCGAGGAGGACGGCGTTGCCTGCGCCGAGGGGATCGCGGGGAAGTGGTCGCACGTGGACTACGACCTCGTGCCGGCCGTCGTGTTCACGCATCCGGAAATCGCGGCGGTTGGCAAGACCGAGGAGCAACTGGTCGCGGCCGGCGCCGCCTACAAGAAGGGCGTGTTCCCATTTCGGGCCAACGGCCGGGCGCGGACGATCGACGAGACGGCGGGCAAGGTGAAGGTGCTGGCCGACGCTGCGACCGACCGGGTGCTTGGGATCCACATCATCGGCCCATCGGCCGGCGACCTGATCGGCGAGGCCGCGGCCGCGATGGCGTTCGGGGCCACGGCGGAGGACATCGCCCGCGTCTGCCATGCCCATCCCACGCTGCCCGAGGCTCTCAAGGAGGCGGCGCTCGCGGTGTCAGGCCAGGCGATTCACGCCTGATCGTCACCACCGCCAGCCGAAGCCCGCGTCGGAAAAGAACGCCGCCGCATCGCGGGTCATGCCCCAGCCGATGCGGAGCCCGATCTCGAGGTCGTCGGTGAGCATGTAGTGCGTGCCGGGACTGAAAAACGGCACCGTTTCCTCGTCGAGAGCCCCCACGGTGAACGTCGAGAAGTATTCGACGTGCACCTCCCAGCGTTCGGTCGCCGGAAGCCGCAACACGATCGAGGGCGCCCACTTGTTGAACCAGCCTTCGAGCCCTTCCGCGTAGACGTAGCGGATGGCTGCGTCGATCCGCCACTCGGCTTCGGACTTCCAGCCGAGGGCGTAGGTAGCGATCGGAACCGTGCTGGAGTAGTCCCCGTACAGCGGCGTGAATCCTTCCATGATGAAGCAGCTCTGGGGGAGCAGTCCATCCTGTTGCGTGACGGCCGCCTTCACGCCGTAGAGCACGCTCGACTCGTAGTAGATCGTTCCGTTATCGCGCCCCTCACCACCTTCGGCATTGGTCACGAGGTAGCCGCCGCCGTTGTTGCAGTAGTTCACACCGAACCGCACCTCCAGCCAGTCGGCCACCGGGGCGCGGGTGAGCAACTCCGGATAGCTGTTCGTCGCCGGTTGATCGCGGTTGTCGATGTAGACATAGGAACCCTCGGTCAGCACGCTACCGGGCGGGACCGTCAGCGTGGAAGGCGTGAAGGCGTCGCGGTCGGTGCCAAGTTCGATGACGTCCGCAGCCGCGGGGCCGTGCGCCAGGGCCAGCAGTCCGAGGAAGGCTAAGGCATGCAGCAGGCCTACCCTGACGGCGTGCAGGGGCGATGCAGAACGCGGCATCGGCAGCTTGAAACACGGCTGAAACACCACTCAGGATTCGGCCGCTGGAGGGCAGGGACCCCGACTTTTCCGAATAAACGGCAGGGTTTGCCCCGCCTCTGCCGTCTCCCGTGGCGGGACAGCGGTAGCGGGCCATCAGGACCTCGAGCGCCGCGGAACCTGGGCAGAGGCGGTCGAATGGGATGTCAACCAGCGGCGTTTCGGTGGTCCTGAGCAGATCGTGCATGTCGCGGCACGACTCATCCAAAAACAATAGGCCCGTGGCGATCTCACCCCGCTGCTGGCAGGCCCGCACGTGGGCGTAGGCCGAGGTGCGGCGTCATCTGCGGGACAGGGGATTCGCGGTGGGTTACGATTCGACGGCACCCGCTGCGTCGGTGTGCCGATGTTCGCCCATGTGGGCCTTGAGGAGCCATTGCCGTGACGCATTCCTGCCGCCCGAACGCCTTGCTCGTCGCCGTCTGCCTAGCACTGCGTTTGTCACCGGCCGAGGTGTCGGATGTCTTGGCCGCCGACGCCACTCCAGCCGTCGCGGCCCGACAGTCCGCCAAGCGTCCCGACCCGGCGCTGAGCCCGATCGAGGACGTTCCCGGACTGCCGAGGGTGCTCCTGATCGGCGACTCGATTTCGATCGGTTACACGATCCCCACGCGGGAACTTCTCGTGGGGAAGGCCAACGTCCACCGCATTCCGGTCAACGGCGGACCCACGACGCGGGGACTGGAGCACATCGAGGAATGGGTCGGCACGTCGAAATGGGACGTGATCCATTTCAACTTCGGACTCCACGACATCAAGCACGTGGATGATGCCGGCACATCGGTGGATGCCGCCGCAGGCCACCGGCAGGTGGAACTCGATGCCTATCGCGACAACCTGCGGGCGATGGTGAAACGCCTGCAGCGGACGGGGGCGAGGCTGATCTGGTGCAGCACGACACCGGTGCCCAAAGGGGCCAAGGGCCGCGTGCCGGGCGATGAAGCGGCCTACAACGCCGCCGCGGCGGAGGTGATGCAGGAGGCGGGGGTTGAAATCAACGACCTGAATGCCTTCGCGGCTCCACGGATGGAAGAAATCGGCAAGCCCGCCGACGTGCACTACACGCCACAGGGCTCGCGCATCCTCGCCGGTGAGGTTGCGAGGCGGATCGAAGCCGCCCTGCCGCAGGCCAGGTGACAACGCGGTGGTTCCGACACCAAGCCCGGCCGCATCAGGCCCGGGCGGCGAACGCCCGCGACCAGGCCTTGGCGGTCGGCCAACTGCCGAACTTCGACGAGGTGAACGCCGAACCGGTGCTCGCCAGCACCCGCCAGGATCCATTCACCTGATTCCGCACCGCCACGTCATCGCGGCCGTCGAAGTTAAAGTCGCCGATGGTGACGAACTGGCCGATCGGCAGCGCGGCCCAGGCCGATGTCGAGAAGGCCCTGCCATTGCTCAGCGAGGTGAACCATGTGCCGTCGGCCCGCTGGCCAACGAGGTCGGACCGACCGTCGCCGTTGAAGTCACCAGGCCGCACATTGCTCCACGTGGTCGAGGCGTCCCAGACGCCGAACCTCGAATCCGTGAACGAGGTGCCGGTGCTCGTGAGCACTCTCCAGGAGCCGTTGGTGGCGTTGCGGACAGCCACATCGGATCGGCCGTCGCCGTTGAAGTCGCCCACGGTGCCAAACTGCCCGATCGCGAGTGTGGACCACAAACTGGATGCGAAGGCCGTGCCGGTGCTCGCCGCGACGATCCACTGACCGTCGGACCGTTGGCCGACGAGGTCGTCGCGGCCGTCATTGTTGAAGTCGCCGGCCAGCACGTTGCTCCAGGTCACCGCCGGATTCCAACGGCCAAACCGCGAGGCCGTGAAGCCCGATCCCGTGCTCGTCAGCACCTGCCACGAGCCATTGTTCGGATTGCGAACTGCGATGTCGGCCTTCTTATCGCCGTTGAAGTCGCCGACCGTGGCGAACTGAGACGCCGCCACGGAGCCCCACTGCTGCGGCGTTGGCGTGCCGGAGGCCGGATTTGTCGTCACCCACCAACTTCCGGTATCCGTCTGCGTGGCGATGTCGGTGCGATTGTCGCCATCGAAGTCGCCGGAGACCGAGTTCACCCACGTCGTACCGGCCGGCAGAGACGCCAGCGTGGTCGTCGTGAAGGAACTGCCCGTCGACGTGCTGACCACGATCTCATCACTAGCCATGCCGAGGATGGAGTTTGGCTTCGAGGCCGGGTCGGGCGTGGCGTAGACCACCACGCGGCCATAGCGGTTGCCAACGACGCCGAACTCCGCGTATTGAAAGAGGTCGCGGCCCGGGCCGTAGCCGATGTCGGTGGTGGTGATGGAGACGAGGTTTCGCTCGGCATCGGCGATCGAGAGCGAGTTCGGAGCGACAACGGCGCCAAAACTCCAGGGCTTGTTGAACCAACCGTTGGTCGAGGCGGAGTTGGCGCCGGTCGTGGCGAGGGTGGGGGTGTTCCCCAGAGTGATCGCACCCGCAAGGCGAGCCGGGAAGGTCGTCAGGAGCGTCCACGCGCCAGCCGGGAATGTCTTCTTCTCCGTGGCCGTCGAGACGGCATTCTGGAGCGTGCCCGATGGGTACACGAAAGGCCCCGGCGAGGAGCCGGAGATGTTCACGGGCTCGGTGTTGTACGTGAAGTTGACAAGCGCGACGTTGCGGCCAACGGGGTCGAGTTGGAGCACGCCGGTGACGACGTCGAGATAGGCGGTCGGCTCTGTCGCCGGAGCGAAGCCGGCAGGCAGGGAAAACTCGGTGCCAGGGGAGTGGGTCATCAACGCCCGGGGTTCCAGCCGCTCGGCGGTCGGCTGGGCACGGCGGCGATCAGGCCGCCGGCGACCGGAGCGATTCTCTGCAGAGAAGAACATCACGCTGCTCCTGCGAACCACGCCACAACCAGACCCGTTTCCGGTGGGCTTCCCACGAACCCGTTCGGACACCTTGAGGCAGGCTAGGAAAGGTGCTGCCTCTGGTCAATCATACGGCCCTCGTGTGGCTTTGGTTCGCCGGCCCCGGCTTGCAGGGCGGGACGCGTATGACACGGATATGGTGGATCGAGGGGCGATCCGTCCCCGGCATGCTGGGTATAATCATGGATGGAAGGTACATCCGTCTTGATTCGGGCGACCCACGTGGCCGCCCGGTCCAACCTCGCGAAAGCACAAGGTGGTGACCTGCCCCGGCAACGGGTCAGGAGGATGTGCGTCAGGTGTTGCCCAGGACCCCCGAAAGGGGTGGTGCGGCGGCTGGCGAAGCTTTCGATGAACGTCGCGGTCAGTGGTCGAAGCCACTGGGGACGCTCACGGGCTCCCTTCCTTTGGTCGACAAGGAAGAGGGCATCTCATGAACATCGGTTTTCCATCATTGCGAGTGGACGACTCCAATCCCCGGCATCATCTCTGGTGCAACAACGGCACGTGGTGGGTCCACTACACGCTCCACTTCGGCGGCCGAAAGCGGCGCATCCGACGGTCGCTCGGCACGCGGGCGATCGACGTGGCGGTTCAGCGGCGAGACGACCTGCTTGGCCAGCTTGCCTGCGAGGGTGAGCCGGTTCCCGAGCGGCGGCCGAGGCGGATAGCCCCGTCTGGTCCCGCTCCTCTAGACGGTCTCCACATCCTCTCGTTGAGAACCGGGCCCACCCTACTGCTCGCCGGCCACCGCAGCGGACTGGAAGCTTGAACACAGCAAGGAGGATCGGGATGGCGAGGCCAGCACCAAAGCCGTCCCTTTACGATCGTGCGGGCACGATTCGGCACCTCGACGCAGCGCGAGCACGTCGGCTCGTAGACGCGTTCAGGCGACCGGTGGTGTTCGACGGCGTGAGCCTGCGGCGCAACGTCGATGACCCGGCCATCGCGGACGCCTGGGGCCGCGTGACGCTGAATCGGGTGGCTGTCGACCACGCCCTCCAAGATGTGGTTGCGTATGCCAAAACCCATCTGCACCTGCACGGGCTGCTCAGGCTGCCGCTGTCGGTGGCTCGGGAACTCGTGGAGCACCGCGGGCATCTCTATCTCGATAGGCTGACCTCGATCACTGATTCCGTGGCGGCGACGCTCGCAGGTCACGTGGGAGGAACACTTTCGCTCGACGGCCTGCGGACGATCTCGGAGTCTTCAGCCATCGCGCTCGGAAGCCACGGTGGTGAGCTCTCACTGAACGGGGTGACACACCTCGGCGAGGCCGCGGCACGGGGGCTCGCCCGCCATTCCCACGAGCTCCATCTCGACGGCATCGCGTTGGTGGGGCCAAAGGCGGCGGCGGCCCTCGCCAGCCATCGCGGAAATCTCCACCTCAACGGGATCGCCGTATTGGCCGGTCACGCCGCGCGACACCTTGCCTGCCATACGGGCCAACTGCATCTTCACAGAATCTCGGTTCTCTCGGACGACGCGGCTGCGGCCTTTGGGCAACGCGCCGGGCACCTCTGCCTGCAGCGGCTGGCTCGGCTGACACCGTCGCAGGCGGAGTTGCTGGCGGGCCACCGGGGCGAGTTACAGATTCCCGCCTTGCACGTCGATGACGCGGTGGCGGAGTGCCTGGGCCGCCATCAGGGTTCCCTGCTGATCCACGTGCCTGCCGACCTGCCGCTCCATCGGCTCGAAGCCCTCGTCCGGCATCAAGGGCCGCTGGAGATTTCAGGCCTGGCGAGGCTCGACGAGCAGCGGGCCAGGGTGCTCGCCGCCCAACCCGGCCTGCGGGGCATCCACGGGCTGTCGTGCCTGTTCATCGATGGCGTGACACGACTCTCTCCGGCGGTCGCATCGATTCTCGTCACCCACGCGGCGGGAGGCTTGGCGCTCAACAATCTCACCGACCTGACCGAGGACGTAGCACGGGAACTTGTGAAGCATCCGATGCTCAGCCTCGACCGGCTCACGCGGGTCTCGAACGAGGTCGCTTCCATTCTTGCCACGCATGCCGGAGCGGTGCTCTCGCTTCGCGGGCTGAAGGAGGCGAGCCCCAAGGCGATCGCGAGGCTCAAGGCCACGCCGAGCGTCGAACTGAGTCGCGGGCTCTGTGCCGAAGACGAAACGCGTCTGAGTCCACGCCCCGCACCCGTGGCGGTCAGTCATCCAAGCGGGGAAGACCTCGTGCGTCTGCTTGAGCAGATGGCGCATGACGGGGAGGAGGCGTTGCGAAAGAGCGTGCCTTCATCCGACGAATCGGCATGACGGTAGGGCCACGCCTGATCCTGAGGCTCCCTCTGTAGCACAGGTTTTCAACCTGTGGCTCTCCATCGCGGCTGCTCGGGGCTGCCCATGCCCCGTCGCCGGACGCTCGCTGCGGCCCTCCAGGCAATCCTGTTCGGCACGAGATTTGCGCACCAGAAGGCCGGCAATTCGGGCAGGCTGGGGCGAGTTGCGCCCTCGCCCTGGCGACGGTATCGTGCCCGTCATGGCTACGAGCAGGAATCGCGAGATTCGTGATCAGGATGTGCAGGGGCTGAAGTGCCTGCGGAAGATCCGTCCTCTGCTCTCGCGGCTCCGCAAGGTGGGCACGGAACGCGACAGAGCCGGCAATCGCCGGCTGTTTATGGATCAGTACTGCGCGTTGATCCTGATGTCGCTGTTCAGCCCGGCGATCGAGAGCCTGCGTGACCTTCAGCGGGCCTGCGCCCTCGACAAGGTCCGCAAGCGGCTCGGCGTGAACCGGGCGTCTTTGGGTTCGCTCTCGGAATCAGTGGCGATCTTCGATCCGGCGCCGCTCAAGGAGATCGCCATCGAGCTTGGCCACACGATACGAAGCAAGCCGAATTCACAGTTCGCGGCGGTAGGCCAACCGATCATGGCGGTGGATGGCACCATCGTCGAGACGGTCAAGCGTGTGGCGGAGCTCTCGTGGACGCCCAAGGCCAAGGGCAAACATCTCTCAGCCTACCGACTGCACACGCACTTCGAGGTGCTCAGCGGCAAGGCCGTGCGGATCGACGCCACGTCGGCGGCCCCCAAGGGCGACGCCGACGAGCGGGCCGTGTTGCAACGGACGATCGAGGCGGATCGCTGCTACGTCCTCGATCGCGGCTACATCAGTTACCAGCTCTGGAACGCAATAAACGCCGCGGGGAG